>SGZC01000099.1 GCA_004213605.1 Flavobacteriales bacterium | reverse complement strand
CAGGCCTAGCCGTTCTCCTATTTCCATTCTTAAAGCACTCAGTTGTGCTCTTACTTTATTGGTTTCACCAGAAAGAACACAAATTAAATCACCGATTTTAGCACCTGTCGCTTCGGCCCATTTGGCTAGATCTTCTTGATTATAAAATTTATCTACAGAAGATTTGTAAGTCCCGTCCTCATTACATTTACAATAAACCATTCCAGAGGCGCCAATTTGAGGACGCTTGATCCAGTCGATTAGCTTATCTATATCTTTCCGTGAATAATTGTTGCCCCCAGGGATAGCAATCCCAACAACTAATTCAGAATTATTGAAAATGGCAAAGTCTTTGTGCTTGGTAAATTCATTCAACTCCCCGAATTCCATTCCAAAGCGAATATCAGGCTTATCATTTCCATATAATTTCATTGCGCTGTCATAGGTCATTCTAGGAAATTCACTAATTTCTATTCCTTTAATTTTTTTTATTAAATGACGTGTTAACCCCTCGAAAGTTGATAAGATATCTTCTTGTTCAACAAAAGCCATTTCACAGTCAATTTGTGTAAACTCGGGTTGTCTATCAGCTCTTAAATCTTCATCTCTAAAACATTTTACAATCTGAAAATATTTATCCATTCCTCCAACCATTAATAATTGTTTAAAAGTTTGAGGCGATTGAGGAAGGGCATAAAACTGACCTTGATTCATTCTTGAAGGAACTATAAAATCTCTAGCTCCTTCGGGTGTTGATTTAATAAGGTAAGGAGTTTCGACTTCCACAAAATCTTCATTAGAAAGATAATTTCTAACCGCCATAGTTACTTGATGGCGAAATACTAAATTTTCTCGCACAGGATTTCTCCTAATATCTAAGTACCGATACTTCATTCTTAGATCATCACCTCCATCAGTTTCATCTTCAATAGTAAAAGGAGGTGTTAAGGAATCGTTTAAAACTGAAAAATCTGAAACTAAAATTTCGATAGTTCCAGTTGGAATGCTTGGGTTTTTTGAAGCCCTTTCAATAACCGTTCCGTGAACTTGAATCACAAACTCTCGTCCTAACAACTTAGCTTTTTCTAGGAGTGTTTTTGTTGTACGCTCTTCATCAAAAATAAGTTGTGTAATTCCATAACGATCTCTTAAATCGATCCAAATCATAAATCCTTTATCTCTTGATTTTTGAACCCAACCGGCTAAGGTTACCGATTCATTTATATGTTTTTCTCTTAATTCACCGCAAGTATGACTTCTATACATTTTATTTTTTTATTAGGTAAAGTTACTTAAAGGTAACAATACGGGAAGTACAAATTTAATAAGATAAAAGAGCATATAACACTCTTTTTAAAAAATTATTATATAGATGTCTCAAGGAAAATAATATTTAATATTGATGTTAAGTATTCATAAACAGATAATTATTGTTTAAGTCTTAGTGTATTAATGGATGAACAATTTGAATGTGTTTCCTGATACCATTTATATAAAAGGTGATTTGATAAAGAATATAGTGGGCCATTTCAAATATCCATGGGAAGTGAATCTATTTAGTTTCATTATAGTAATTTACTTAAACACCCCTTAGTCTACTAGGGATGTTTTTATTCATAAATAGAATTTGTTAATCCTTTTAAAGATTGAATTTTTAATTTTATTTTATGGGTTATAAAAAATAAAACCGGGACAATAATTAAGGTTAAAAATGTAGCTATGACAAGGCCGTAAATTACAGTCCAAGCTAAAGGCCCCCAAAATATTACATTATCCCCCCCAAAATAAATATTTGGATTAAATTCAGTAAATAAGGTGAAAAAGTTTATATTCAAACCAATTGCTAGAGGTATTAATCCTAATATGGTCGTTATCGCGGTCAATAATACAGGTCGTAATCTTGCTCTACCCCCTTCTATGATTGACTCTTTTATGCTATCTGTCCTTAATAAATCCTTATCATTCATCCCCATTGATATCATTTTTCGATCAATTAGCAATTGTGTGTAGTCCAATAATACAACACCATTATTAACAACAATTCCAGCGAGTGAAATAATCCCCATCATCGTCATCATGATCACAAAAGCACTTCCGGTAATTACAATTCCGCCAAATACCCCGATCAAACTTAAAAATATAGCAAGCATAATTATAGCAGGTTTTGATAAAGAGTTAAATTGGAAAATTAAAATTAAAAATATTAAACCAAGACCTGTAAAAAAGGCTCCCAATAAAAATGTCATTTGTTTATTTTGCTCTTCAATTTGACCCGTATAATCTATTTTAATTTTATTTGGTAATTCGGTAAAATTTTTCATTTCACTTTGGATATTAGACACAATAACTCCAGCATCCGTATATCCTGGAGCTAATGCCGAATAAACTGTAACAACACGTTTAGTACCTTTGTGTTTTATGGCACTAAATCCAGAACTATTTTTTTGTTTTGCAATAACTGAGACCGGTATTTCTTTAATTTTTCCTGTTGCTTGATCTCTAAATATTAATTTTTGATCAAAAAGAGCGTTGGTATTATACCTATCCTCTTTATTAAAACGAACATAGATATCGTAATCCTCGCCATCTTCTTTGTAAATACCTGCTTTAGATCCAAAAATTGAATTTCTTAAAAGCTGGCCAACTTGTCCAGTGCTAACACCTAATTCTCCTGCCTTTTGTCGATCAATCTTTACCTGCATAGTGGGTTTAGATTTATTTACATCAATTTTTAGTTCATCAATTCCTGCGATATTTTTTGAGTTGATAAAATTTCTCATTCGTTCAGCAACTACAATCAATTCAGCATAATCAGGCCCTTCAATTTCTATATTAATTGGGGGTCCTGCCGGGGGACCATTTTCATCTTTTTCAACGGATATTAAAACACCTGGATATATTCCAACCAAAGCTTTTTGAACTTTTTCTCTTAATAGTTTACTATCTGCTCCTCGTCGATATTTATATTCCGTCATCGAGGCAGTAATTTTGGCTTTATGAGGCATTTCTGCTGTTGAGCCACCATCTGTTTGTGGGTTTCCGGCTCCTTCACCAACTTGAGAAACAACGCTTTCCACCAGAAAATTATAATCACCATCCATATTCTCAGGATCATTTAGAATTTGATATACCTGTTTTTCAATTTCTTCAGTAATTTGATTGGTTTTTTCGATATCGGTACCCTGTGGATATTCAATGTAAACTATTATTTGGTTGGGAGTGTTGTCTGGAAAAAATTCTACTTTGGTCCTTTGGGAGCCAATAGAATAGCCAAAGCCTCCAAAAGCTACAAAAAGTAAGAATATTATTCCACCCGTCAGAATGTAGGGCATCGCGCCACTTAAAGCTCTTCGAAGTGTTTTTTCATAGAACCGTTCCCATTTTGGAATTGTTCGATTTTGAAAACGGTTTGCTAATTTTCTTAACCCAAATCTATAAGCCCACAACATGACTGCTGTAAAAATCATTACACTGCCAATACCTTTGTAGGGTCCTCCAATCAAGAATATAATAAGGCCAATCCCTGAAACGATACTTGACAAAATTATAATTCTTTTAAGAGGCATTTCGTTATCTTCAGTTTTCATAAATTGAGAAACTATCAAAGAATTAAAAAAGATTGCAACAAATAATGACGAACCTAATACTACCGATAGTGTAATTGGCAAATAAATCATAAATTCTCCCATTACTCCTGGCCATAAACCTAAAGGAATAAAAGCAGCAACAGTTGTTGCGGTAGATATAATAATAGGAAAAGCGATCTCACTAATACCTTGTTTTGCAGCATCAATTCGGGTCATTCCTTCTTCGTCCATTAAACGATACACATTTTCGACCACTACAATCCCATTATCTACCAACATACCAAGTCCCATGATTAAACCAAAAAGAATCATGGTGTTCATAGTGAACCCCAAATAACTTAAAATCATTAAGGACATAAACATAGACATTGGAATTGCAAAACCGACAAACAAAGCGTTTTTAAAACCTAAAAAGAACATCAATACACTCACCACTAAAATAATCCCAAAGAGTATATTGTTAACCAAATCATCTACCTGCCCAATTGTTTTTGAAGATTGGTCGTTCGAAATGGTAAGTTTTAGATTCCTTGGAAATACCTTTTCTTTTGCGTTTTCTAAAATTATTTTAATTTTATCTGCTGCTGCCACCATATTTTTCCCAGCTCGTTTCTTTACATCAAGCATAACAACTCGTTGACCAAACTCTCTTGCATAGGTAGTCCTTTCTTTTTCTTTAAATTTTACAGCAGCAATATTTTTAAGATAAATGGGGTTGTTGTTATCAGATTTAACAACAAAATTTTCTAATTCTGCGGGGGAATTAATTTCCCCTAATACTCTAATTGTTCTTCTTTGACCACTTGTAATAAAATTTCCTGCAGACATGGTAACGTTTCCGTTATTTATAGCTCCAATGATATCTTGAAAACTAACTTTTGCAGCCATCATTTTGTAAATATCCACAGCTACTTCTACCTCTCTTTCTTGAGCCCCACGAATGTCTACTTGCTTTATTTCAGGTAAATTTTCTATTTCATCTTCAAGATATTCACCGTATTCTTTAAGTTTTTCTACAGGATAATCTCCAGAAATGTTAATATTTAATATGGGCATCTCTTCGGACATACTTAGATCGAAAACATTAGGATCTACTTTGGCTCCGTTAAAGGTGGGCCAGTCTTCACCAGATATTTCTGTTTCTATTTCATCCTTTACTTTTTGCTTGGCTAATTCGACTTCTATGTCTTCATCAAATTCAACGATAATCATAGAGACATCTTCTTGTGATGTTGAGGTGATTTCCACAACATTACTGACGGTCTTTAATACGTCTTCCAAAGGCGTTGTAATTAGTTTTTCGACATCCTCCGCAGTATTTCCTGGGTAAATTGAATTTATATAAATTTTAGTTTCTTTAATTTCAGGAAAATTTTCTCTGGGCATGCTGAAATAGGCGGAGATCCCTGAAAATAAAATAATAAACATCATCACATAAATGGTTGTTTTGTTATTGATTGCCCATGAGGATAAACGAAATTCTTTATTAATATTTTTTTCCTTTTTACTCATTATTTTCTGTATTTAGAATTTTCACGTTTTGTCCATCTTTGACATTTCGAGCCCCTTCGTTTACAATTATATCATTACTAGCTAAGCCCTCTAATATTTCTACAAAATCACCTGAGATTTTACCAGTTTTTATGATGATTTTTTTTGCAATCGCTTCATTTTCAGGATTAATATTTTGTGCTAAAAAAATGTACTGTTCTCCTAATGAATTTTCTGAGATTATGCTCTGAGGGATCAATACAGCTTCCTTATTAGAATAATCATTTATTTTAATTTTTGCTGTGAGATTTGGTTTTATGTGTTTATCCCGGTTAGGAATGTTGATATTTATTTTGAAAGTTCTATTTTCAGGGTTAATAAAATTACTTACTTGATCCACTTTTGTAATTAAATTTTCATTTAAAACGGGGAAGAAAACTTCTGCTATTTTTCCAGGAGTAACATTACTTAGATATCCTTCAGGAACTTCTGCTTCAATGTACATGTTTTCCAGATTAACTAATCTAAAAATGGGCGACACGCCAGCACCTACAACGGTTCCTTCTTCGGTAATAATGTCATCAATGACACCCGAAAAAGGCGCTATAATGGAGGTTTTATCAAATTGAGATTGCATTTGGTTTACAGCATTTCGTTGTCCTTCGTAAGTTGCCTTTGCTTGTAAAAACTCAATCTCGCTTCCTATTTTTTGTTCCCATAAACGCTTTTGTCTTTCAAAGGTTGTTTTGGCCAAGCTTAATTGTACTTTCATTTGAGCAATTTGTTGCGACATCCCTCCATCATCAATAGAGGCCAGAAGT
>SGZC01000098.1 GCA_004213605.1 Flavobacteriales bacterium | reverse complement strand
CTTTCCATATTTTTAGCCTTAGTTTTTCTACCTAAATTTTATATTAGCCAGGATACCTAAACTATGGCTCAGCAACAATATACAGAAGATAATATACGGTCGTTAGACTGGAAAGAACACATCCGATTAAGACCTGGTATGTACATCGGTAAGTTGGGTGATGGATCTTCACCTGATGATGGAATTTACATCCTTTTAAAAGAAGTCATTGACAATAGTATAGATGAATTCGTTATGGGAGCTGGTAAAACTATTGAAATACGTATTAAAGATAAAGAAGTTAGGGTTAGAGATTATGGGCGTGGGATTCCTCTAGGAAAAGTGGTTGACGTGGTATCAAAAATGAATACTGGTGGGAAATATGACTCACGTGCATTTAAAAAAGCAGTTGGGCTAAATGGAGTAGGTACCAAAGCGGTGAACGCGCTATCAAGTTATTTTAAAGTCGAATCTGTTAGAGACAATCAAATTAAATTTGCTGAATTTGAATTAGGAGAACTCAAAATAGATTCAGAAGTTGAAGAAACTTCAAAACGAAAAGGGACAAGGGTTAGCTTCATTCCGGACGAAAACATTTTTAAAAAATTTAAGTTTCGCAATGAGTATGTGGTAAAGATGCTCAAAAATTATGTCTACTTAAATCCAGGTTTAACCATCGATTTTAATGGTGAAAAATACTACTCTGAAAATGGATTGAAAGACTTATTAGAAGAAAATATTTCAAATGAGGACATGTTGTATCCAATAATACATCTGAAAGGAGAAGACATAGAAATTGCACTTACTCATAGTAAATCTCAATATAGCGAAGAATATCATTCTTTTGTTAATGGGCAACACACAACACAAGGAGGAACACATCAAGCAGCTTTTAGAGAGAGTATCGTTAAAACTGTTAGAGAATTTTACGGTAAAAATTATGATGCCAGTGATATTCGCAAATCAATAGTATCCGCTATTGCTATAAAAGTGATGGAGCCAGTTTTTGAAAGTCAAACCAAAACCAAGTTAGGTTCCACTGATATGGGCGGTCAACTTCCAACCGTACGATCATATATCAATGATTTTATAAAAACGAACTTAGATAATTTTTTACATAAAAATACCGAATCTGCTGAGGCTTTGCAACGTAAAATAATGCAAGCTGAAAGAGAGCGAAAAGATCTTACAGGAATTCGTAAATTAGCAAAAGACAGAGCTAAAAAAGCGAGTCTGCACAATAAGAAACTTAGAGATTGTAGGGTACACTTAGGGGATATGAAAAAAGAACGTCGCCTAGAATCTACCTTGTTTATTACTGAGGGTGATTCTGCTAGTGGAAGTATTACCAAGAGTCGAGATGTTAATACTCAGGCTGTTTTTTCCTTGCGTGGTAAGCCTCTTAATTGTTATGCAATGAGTAAAAAAGTAGTTTACGAAAATGAAGAGTTTAACTTACTTCAAGCTGCTTTAAATATCGAAGAAGGAATGGAAGATCTCCGATATAATAATATTGTTATTGCTACCGATGCTGATGTTGACGGGATGCACATCCGATTGTTACTGCTTACTTTTTTTCTCCAATTTTTTCCTGAAGTTATCAAAGAAGGTCACCTATACATATTAGAAACTCCGCTTTTTAGAGTTCGTAATAAAAAAGAAACTCTATACTGCTATTCTGAAGACGAGCGTGTTAAAGCTATTGAAAAATTAAAACCAAAACCTGAAATTACTCGTTTTAAAGGTTTAGGTGAGATATCTCCAGACGAATTCAAACATTTTATAGGAAATGATATTCGGTTAGATCCGGTAATGCTTGACAAGAGTATGAGTATAGAAGATTTATTAGCATTTTATATGGGAAAAAACACCCCGAATAGGCAAGAGTTCATTATCAATAATTTAAAAGTTGAGTTGGACGAAATTGTTGAATAAGAAATTACATAGGATTAAATATGAGTGAAGAATTAGAATACAATGAAGATGAATTAAATTCTACTAAAAATCAAAGTGAAGATACTATAACTAAGGTTACTGGTATGTACAAAGATTGGTTTTTGGACTATGCTTCTTATGTAATTTTAGAGCGAGCAGTGCCAGCAATTGAAGATGGTTTTAAGCCAGTTCAAAGACGAATTATGCAGTCTTTAAAAGACCTTGACGATGGGCGATACAATAAGGTTGCTAATATTGTAGGGCATACGATGCAGTACCACCCTCATGGAGATATGAGTATTGCTGATGCCATGGTTCAAATAGGTCAGAAGGATATTTTAATTGACACTCAAGGGAATTGGGGAAACATACTAACGGGCGACAGAGCTGCTGCATCTCGTTATATAGAAGCAAGACTTTCAAAATTTGCACTAGAGGTAGTTTATAACCCAAAAAATACCGAATGGCAGGCTTCCTATGATGGAAGAAGAAAAGAGCCTATTAACTTACCTGTTAAATTTCCATTGTTATTGGCGCAAGGAGCAGAGGGTATTGCAGTAGGTTTATCGACAAAGGTATTGCCTCATAATTTTATAGAATTAATACAGGCATCTATCAAGCATTTACAAGGGAAGAGGTTTCAATTATATCCAGATTTTCCAACTGGAGGTATCGCTGACGTAACGAATTATAATAATGGGTTAAGAGGTGGAAAAATTAGGTCAAGAGCAAGAATTAATCACCATGGCAAAAATATGTTGTCCATCACTGAAATTCCATTTAGTACCACTACCACATCATTAATTGATTCGATTTTAAAAGCAAACGAAAAGGGGAAAATAAAAGTAAAAAAAATTGAAGACAATACTGCTGCAGAAGTAGAGATATTAATTCACTTACCCAATGGAATATCTCCAGATAAAACCATAGACGCATTGTATGCTTTTACAAAATGCGAAACTCCTATCTCTCCTCTAGGTTGTGTGATTGAGGATAATAAGCCTTTGTTTGTGGGTGTCAACGAGATGCTTAAAACCTCAACAGACAGGACAGTAGCTTTGTTAAAAAGCGAATTAGAAATTCAATTAAACGAGTTAGAGGCACAATGGCATTTTGCATCCCTTGAAAGAATTTTTATTGAAAATCGTATTTATAGAGATATAGAAGAAGAAGAAACATGGAAAGGAGTTATCGCCGCTATCGATAAGGGTTTAAAGCCATATATAGGTCATTTAAAAAGACCAGTAGTCGAAGAGGATATTGTCCGTTTAACGGAGATTAAAATTAAACGTATTTCAAAATTTGATATTGACAAAGCACAGCAGAAAATAGATGCTTTGGAAGATCGGATAGCTCAAATTAAACATCATTTAAATCATCTCATCGAATTCGCAATAGATTATTTTAAAGGACTAAAATCGGATTATGGAAAAGGTAGAGAACGAAAAACTGAAATTCGAGTTTTTGACGATATTGAAGCAACTAAAGTAGTAATTCGAAATACTAGGCTATACGTAAATAGAGAAGAGGGGTTTGTTGGTACTAGCCTCCGAAAAGACGAATATGTTACCGATTGTAGTGATATTGACGATGTTATTGTATTTACTCAAGATGGTAAAATGATGGTCACCAAAGTTGGTGCAAAAACATTTATTGGAAAAGATATTATCCATGTTGCCGTTTTTAAGAAAAAAGATACTCGTACGATTTATAATATGATTTACAGAGACGGTTCGAGAGGAGCTTCCTACGTCAAAAGGTTTTCAGTTACTTCAATAACCCGAGATAAGGCCTATGATTTAACTAAAGGAACTAAATCCACTAAAGTAATTTATTTTACAGCCAACCCTAATGGTGAGGCTGAATTAGTGACTGTACTTTTAAGACAGACTGGTAGTATAAAGAAACTTAAATTTGACCTTGACTTTACCGATATGATTGTTAAAGGTAGAGGATCTAGAGGGAATATAGTTACCAAGTACTCTGTAAAGAGAATTGAGTTAAAGGAAAAAGGTTTGTCAACCTTAAAACCAAGAAAAATTTGGTTTGATGAAACTGTACAACGATTAAATGTAGATCAACGAGGAGAGTTGTTAGGAGACTTTACCAGTGAAGATAGACTATTAATTATAGATCAAAATGGAATCGTTAAAACAGTTGTGCCAGAAATAACACTTCATTTTAATGATGCGATGATTGTTTTAGAAAAGTGGGACCCCAAAAAGCCTATTTCTGTAATCTACTGGGAGGGCGAAAAGGAACTCTTTTATGTAAAACGATTTTTAATAGAAAATCCTGATAAAGAAGAAAAAGTAATATCGGGTCATTCAAAGTCCTACTTAGAAACTGTTTTTACAGATTACAGACCTGTCGTAGAATTGGTTTTTGCTAAGAAAAGAGGTAAAGAGCGTCAGGAAAATATAGAACTAAAATTAGAAGATTTTATTTCTATTAAAGGGATAACAGCTCTTGGGAATCAATTAACTAAATATAAATTAATTGAAATTAATCCAAAAGAACCCTTACGTCACGAGCCCGCCGAAGAAACTCCTTTGGAAGAACTAGAAGTAATCGAGGAAATTAATGTGACTGTATCCGATAAAAAAGATCAAGATACTTCTGTTTTTAAGGAAGATTCTTCTATTGATGTACCGAAGGGCAATCCTATTGATCCTGAAATAGACGACGAAGGCCAAATACTTCTTTTCTAATGAAATGAAAATTCGCTAATATTTTACGGCTTTTTTTGAGTTTTTTTATTGTTTTTAATCGTTTTTAAATACAAGCTTTCCACTTTATTTCTAGCCCAAGGTGTTTTTCTTAAAAAAGTTAAACTAGACTTTATAGTGGGGTTGGTGTTAAAACAGTTTATTTTTATAAGACCACCTAATTCATACCAACCATAAGTTTCAACTAAAAACTCTAATATGAATTTCAATGTAATTCCGTGTAATTGATTATTGAGTTGTTCTAATTTCATTGAATAGATCTAAGGCCTTCATAGACTACTATACTGACAGCGTTTGCTAAATTTAAACTTCGAATATTTTTATTGTAAAGGGGAATTCTATATGTTTTATCAAAGTGATTCTTTAAAATTTGATGAGACAACCCCTTAGATTCCTTTCCAAAAATTAAAAACATATTGTCTGTAAATGGAATGTTCCAATGTTCTTTTTTAGCATGACTCGAAAGAAAAACCATCTCTTCATTTTTGTTTTTTCTTAAAAAATCATCAAAGTCATCGTAAATAAATAAAGAAAGATGTTTCCAATAATCCAATCCTGCTCTTTTTAAACGTTTATCGGACAATTCAAAACCAAAGGGTTTTACTAAATGTAGGTTTGAATTTGAAGCTAAACTTAATCTTCCTATATTTCCAGTATTCGTATGAATTTCTGGTTCCACAAGTACAATGTTTAAAGACATTAATTAATTTTTTTTGCAGTTCCTTTTTGTTTCTGAGAATCGCCAACGATATTGTATTCAAAAAGATACGTGTTGTTTTGAGTGGTCAGTATTTTCATGTGAATAGCTTTTTGTTCCGCCCTGTTTTTTGGATTTATTTTTTGGATGATGTACTCACAATCATTAATCCATCGTATAGAGGAAGTGTCTGATTTATTTTGAAAGTAATCAATTTCTAAGGTATCCGTTCTAACAAATGTGGTTGTTAGTATCTCAGTCCCAACGAGGGCCTCATAGGTAAAAGTACCTATTCTAAAATCTTGACATTTTCGTTCAGGACTGTAACATCCTATCACTAGGGATAAAAAACATAAACTAAAACAAATTCTCATTTAAATAATTTTAATACAAAACTCTGAATTTTAAATGAGATATCTTAATTTTTATAAGACTTAAATGTTCCGTCTTTAAAAAAGATCACAATTTGATCTACATCAGCATTACTTGTTAAATTAGCTGATGCTTCTTTTAGGTGTTTGTTTGGGGGTAAAATATGCTCAATTATAGTAGTTGGGTT
>SGZC01000097.1 GCA_004213605.1 Flavobacteriales bacterium | reverse complement strand
TATTATCATCCATATCACCTCCCGCTCCCGTATCATTATCAAATTCTTCTCCAAAATAATGCAAAATAAATTTTCTTCTAGAAACAGAGGTTTCTGCAAAAGCTACTACTTCCTGTAATAAAGCGTGACCAATTTCTTGTTCTGCTACAGGCTTACCACTCATAAATTTTTCAAGTTTTTCAATATCTTTATAAGAATAATAAGCGAGACAAATTCCTTCACCACCATCTCTACCAGCTCTACCCGTTTCTTGATAATAACTTTCAATACTTTTTGGAATATCATTATGAATTACAAAGCGAACATCTGGTTTATCAATACCCATTCCAAATGCTATAGTAGCTACTACGACGTCGATATCTTCCATGAGAAACATATCCTGATGTTTTACTCTTGTTTTTGAATCTAAACCTGCATGATAAGGAACCGCCTTAATTCCATTTACCTGTAAAGCTTGAGAAAGCTCCTCCACACGCTTTCGACTAAGGCAATAAACTATTCCACTTTTACCATCATGTTGCTTTATAAATCGGATGATATCTCCGTCTACATTTTTAGTTTTGGGCCGCACTTCATAATAAAGGTTTGGACGGTTAAAGGAAGCTTTGAAGGTGTTTGCGTCTTGAATTCCTAAATTTTTTAAAATATCTTCTTGTACTTTCGGGGTCGCTGTAGCAGTTAAACCGATTTTTGGTATATTTTCACCTATACGTTCAATAATTTTTTTTAGATTTCTATATTCAGGTCTAAAATCATGTCCCCACTCACTAATACAATGAGCCTCGTCAATAGCAACAAATGAAATTTTAACGGATTGCAAAAATTCTACATTTTCATCTTTAGTCAGAGACTCTGGTGCAACATATAATAATTTAGTGATTCCAGATTCGATATCAGACTTCACTTGTTTTACTTCAGTTTTATTTAAGGAAGAATTTAAAACATGAGCAATTCCAACCTCAGAAGATAAGGACCTTAATGCGTCAACTTGATTTTTCATTAGGGCTATCAGTGGAGACACAACGATTGCTGTACCATCCTGCATAAAAGCGGGTAGCTGGTAACAAAGAGATTTTCCACCTCCTGTAGGCATAATCACAAAAGCATCTTTCTTTTCTAAAACACTTTTAATTACAACCTCTTGTAATCCCTTGAATTTTGTAAATCCAAAATACTTTTTTAATGCTAAATAAATATTTTTTTCTGCCAAACCAATGGTAAAATTAAAGATGTTATTTACCTGAAAATAAAAATTGTTTTAACAAACTAACAATTGTAATTTAGCAAATGTTATATTGTTTGGGTATAATAACAAAAATGAAACTTAATTTTAAGTTTTCCATTTTAAATATAATACATTCTTAAATAGTTACAACTAAAAAATATTCAAAATTTTGAAAAAGCGAGACCAAATAATTTCAGTAGCTAAAAATACTATTGAAACAGAAAGTGAAGCCATAAAAAATCTGGCAACTTTAATAGACCAGTCATTTACCGATGCAGTTGAGTATATCTACAATTCAAATGGAAGAGTAATCATAACTGGTATCGGGAAAAGCGCCATTATTGCTAACAAAATTGTAGCTACACTTAATTCTACAGGAACTCCATCTATATTTATGCATGCAGCTGATGCTATCCATGGCGATTTAGGTACTATTTTAGAACAAGATGTGGTTATATGTATTTCCAAAAGTGGTAATACTCCTGAAATTAAAGTACTAGTACCACTAATAAAAGTAAGAGGCAATAAATTGGTTGCTATTACTTCCAATAAAGATTCTTTTTTAGGCCAACAAGCAGACTTTGTTCTTAATGCATTTGTTGAAAAAGAGGCTTGCCCAAATAATTTAGCACCTACAACAAGTACTACTGCACAATTAGTAATCGGTGATGCATTAGCAGTTTGCCTGCTGGATTTAAAGGGTTTTTCAAGTAAAGATTTTGCAAAATTTCATCCAGGTGGATCTCTAGGCAAAAAATTATACTTACGGGTAAGTGATTTAACAAAAATTAATAAAAAGCCAGTGGTGCAACTAAATACAGATATTAAAAAAGTCATTGTAGAAATCTCTGAAAATATGTTAGGGGTAACAGCTGTCATTGATCAAAATAAGGTAGTGGGTATCATTACTGATGGAGATTTAAGAAGAATGCTCATAAAGGCAGATAGTTTTCATGGATTAACAGCAAAGGATATCATGTCTAAAAATCCAAAAACGATTTCCAATGACGCTATGGCAGTGGAAGCTATCGAAATTATGGACAAGAATAGCATTACCCAAATTATTGCTGTAAATGACGGGATGTATTGTGGAATTGTGCACATACACAATTTAACAAATGAAGGTATTTTATAATGAGTAGATCTAAAAGTATTGAAAAAGAAATGTCCTTTCTGGACCATCTTGAAGAATTAAGATGGCATTTAATTCGTTCTGTTTTTGCGATAGTAATTTTAGCATCCATTGCATTTATTGCTAAAGACTTTATATTTAATGTCTTGATTTTTGGGCCTAAACAATCCAATTTTCCAACTTATCAAGTACTCTGCGAAATTGCTAAATTTATTGGATTTAAAGATAGTTTCTGTTTCACTGAATTACCTTTTAGAATCCAGAGTAGAACTATGGGAGGACAATTTTCAGCGCATATTTGGACCTCGATAACCGCTGGTTTTATCATTGCATTTCCCTACATTTTACATGAAATGTGGAAGTTTATTAGTCCTGGCTTAAGAGTTAAAGAACGTAGTTCAGCAAAAGGATTTATTTTTATAGCGTCTTTATTATTTTTTGTGGGTGTTTTATTTGGTTATTATGTGGTAACTCCATTATCAATAAATTTCTTAGGAACCTATCAAGTTAGTGGTGAAGTTCACAATGACTTTGACTTGAGTAGTTATATTTCATTAGTACGCGCATCGGTCATAGCGAGCGGTTTAATTTTTGAGCTACCAATTCTTATTTATATTTTAACCAAAGTTGGTGTAGTCTCCCCAAAAATATTAAAAAAATATAGAAAAATATCCTTAGTTATTGTACTCATACTTTCTGCGATTATTACTCCACCGGATATCGCTAGTCAAGTTATTGTTTCTGTCCCCATTATAGTTTTGTATGAAATCAGTATTTATATTTCTAAAGCAGTTATTAGAAAACAAAAAAAGGTATTAAAAAAGCAAACTAAAAGTAAATAATAGGGTTTACAGATATTAACTATATTTGAGTTATGGAAAAATCAAAAATATCAATAGGAGCAGGAATTGGTTTATTAGCAGGAGTTATAATTGGAAGTGCAACAAGCAATATTGGACTTTGGATTTCATTAGGTTTATGTTTTGGTGCAGGGATTGGAACAGTATTAGATAAAAAGACTAAATAAAAACATCATTTTATAGAATGAGGAATTTATTACCACTAAATTAATGTGTTGGTTGATTTTAAAAAAAATATGAAATTAAGAGCTGAAAATTTAATAAAATCATATAAAGGACGAAAAGTTGTTAAAGGCATTTCTGTTGAAGTAAATCAAGGAGAAATTGTTGGTTTATTGGGACCGAATGGTGCTGGAAAAACAACTTCTTTTTACATGATTGTAGGACTTATAAAGCCAAATGGAGGAAAAATCTTTTTAGATCAAAAAGAAATAACGAGATATCCTATGTATAAACGTGCTCAAAACGGAATTGGATATTTAGCACAAGAAGCCTCTGTTTTTCGCAAATTAAGTGTTGAGGATAATATTTTAAGTGTTTTGCAATTAACTAATTATTCAAAAAAAGAGCAGATCGAAAAAATGGAATCCTTGATTGAAGAATTTGGCCTTGGACACATTCGTAAGAATAGAGGGGATTTATTAAGTGGAGGAGAACGAAGGAGAACAGAAATTGCTCGCGCTTTAGCTACTGATCCTCATTTTATATTGTTAGATGAACCGTTTGCGGGGGTAGACCCAGTAGCAGTTGAAGACATTCAAAGAATTGTTGCAAAATTAGTAACCAAAAATATTGGAATTCTAATTACAGATCATAATGTTCAAGAGACGTTGGCAATTACTGACCGAACTTATTTAATGTTTGAAGGAAGTATATTAAAACATGGAGTTCCAGAAGACCTAGCCAATGATGAAATGGTAAGAAAAGTATATTTAGGGCAAAACTTTGAACTAAGAAAAAAGAAAATTTCATATTAAATTCTAATTATTTTTAAAGCTTAATATTGATTGTAAAAAAAATGTAACAAATTTTTAGATTATTCGTCTTACTTATTAGTTAATAAAAAAAAATCTTTGCAAACTGTTCTAACCTTAAACAATCTTACCAAAAAATTTGGTTCGCTTACTGCTGTTGATGGCCTTACCTTAAAAATAAATAAAGGATTTGTGTATGGCATTTTAGGCCCTAACGGAAGTGGAAAATCAACCACTTTAGGCATGTTACTAAACATAGTTAATAAAACAACTGGAAATTATCATTGGTTTGACGGAACAGGGACTACTCACCAAGCTTTAAAAAAAGTAGGAGCAATTATAGAGCGACCTAACTTTTATCCCTATATGTCTGCAGGACAAAATTTAGATTTAGTTTGTAAAATTAAAAATGTTTCCAGTCATAAAATAAATGAAAAGCTTGAAATCGTTGGTTTATTAGATCGAAAAAACTATAAATTTAGTACCTTTTCATTAGGAATGAAACAACGCCTTGCGATTGCCTCTGCCCTTCTAAACGATCCAGAAATTTTAATTTTAGATGAACCTACAAATGGTTTAGATCCGCAAGGTATCCATCAAATAAGAGAAATCATAAAAAAAATTGCAGCTAATGGCACTACCATACTACTAGCCTCACACCTGTTAGATGAAGTTGAAAAAGTTTGTACTCATGTAGTAATACTAAGAAAAGGCAAAAGTTTATATTCTGGAAGTGTAGAAAAGATGTTCGCAAGTCACGGTTTTTTTACATTACAATCAGATGATTTAAATTTATTGAGAACGGTATTAGAGGGTCATACTAGTATAGGTGATATAAGGATTGAAGGAATTCAATTAGTTGCTTATTTAAAAGAACCTTTAAATGGGGCCGAATTAAATAAAATACTTTTTGAAAAGGGGATCAACCTTTCTTATTTAGTTCATAGAAAAGAAAGTTTAGAAGAGCAATTTTTAGAACTCACCAAATCCAACTAATTCAAAACTAAACCTGCTAATATGTTACGTTTATTATCCATAGAGCTTCACAAGTTAAAATATAACAAATCAGCAAAAGTTATTTCAATCGTATATTTTATTTTAATATCCTTTATTGCTTTAATAGCTTCTATTGAGTTTAATTTTGGTAGTTTTCATTTTAGAATTGCGGATCAAGGCATATTTAATTTTCCATTTATATGGCATTTTAATTCTTGGGTAGCAGCTATTTTAAAATTATTTCTTGCAATTGTTATCGTTTCTATGATGGCCAATGAGTATAGCAATAGAACTCTTAAACAAAATTTAATTGACGGCTTAAGTAAAAAAGAGTTTATTCTTTCTAAATTTCTAACTGTTGTATTATTTGCTATGGTTTCAACTTTATTTGTTTTTATCGTATCGCTAATATTAGGACTTATATTTTCCGACTACAATGAAATTGGAATTATTTTTAGTGACATAGAGTATCTTTTAGCCTATTTTATTAACCTAATTGGTTTTTTTTCATTTTGCTTGTTTTTAGGAATATTAGTAAAAAGATCTGCTTTTGCTCTAGGATTTTTGTTAATTTGGAGTATTATGGAAGGTATAATTTACGGTTTTCTCAAATGGGAAATGTTTAGGAATACTGATTTAGCAGATAACATAATACAATTATTTCCATTAGCATCCATGTCAAATTTAATTAAAGAACCTTTTTCTAGGTTAGGTGCTGTACAGACAGCTGCAAATCAATTAGGAGAAGCTTTCGACAAAGATTATAGTGTTCAATTTATGACTATTTTAATTGTTTTAACATGGACGTGTTT
>SGZC01000096.1 GCA_004213605.1 Flavobacteriales bacterium | reverse complement strand
GGCACTTCTCTTTTTAATAGATGCTCTTACTTTCATAATAACTTAATATCTATAAGTGATACGAGCCTTCGTTAAATCGTAAGGACTCATTTCTAGTTTAACTTTATCTCCTGGTAATAATTTAATATAATGCATGCGCATTTTACCAGATATATGTGCTGTAACAATATGAGCATTTTCTAACTCTACACGAAACATTGCGTTAGACAATGCTTCTGTGATTGTTCCGTCTTGTTCTATTGCGGGTTGTTTTGCCATTATGCTACTGCTTTTCTATTTTTTCCTTTTTTCATTAGACCATCGTAATGACGATTTAATAAATATGAATTTATTTGTTGCATGGTATCGATGGCAACCCCTACCATAATCAGTAAAGAGGTTCCACCATAAAATAAAGCCCATCCTTGTTGAATTCCAAATAACTTAACTGCAAACGCAGGAAATATTGCTACACCAGCTAAAAATATAGAACCAGGTAGTGTTATTTGTGACATTACTCTATCTAAAAGGTCTGCGGTATCTGTTCCTGGTTTAATTCCTGGAATAAAACCTCCGCTTCGTTTTAAATCGTCAGCCATTTTGTTCGTGGGTACTGTAATTGCCGTATAAAAATAAGTAAATATGATAATTAATACCGCAAACAATACATTGTACCATAGTCCAAATATATCACTGAAATTAACTTGCATCCATTGTCCAACGCCAGAATCCTTTAGAAAGGAGGTTCCTCCTATTAAAGCAGGAACAAACATAATAGCCTGTGCAAAAATGATTGGCATCACACCAGATGCGTTTAGTTTCAAAGGGATGAATTGTCTCGCTCCAAAAATATTCTTTTCATAGCTACCACTAGCAGTTCTTCTTGCGTACTGAACCGGTATTTTACGAACCGCCATTACTAACATTACCGAGGCTAAAATGATCACAAACCAAATTGCTAACTCAATCAAAACCATGATCATTCCACCATTAGATTCCATTACTCTTGAAGCAAATTCTTGAGCAAAAGATTGAGGCAGTCCAGCTATAATACCCACCATAATTAAAATGGAAATACCATTACCAATACCTTTATCTGTGATTTTTTCACCCAACCACATTGCGAATACACAACCTGTTACTAATATAATAGTAGATGAAATATAAAACATGGTTGTTTGCCCTAGTATAAATGCTTCAACTGGAACTCCTAAAGCAGGCAGCCCTATTAAATAAGTAGGTGCTTGAACCAAACAAATACCGATGGTTAACCATCTGGTAATTTGGTTGATTTTTTTTCTGCCACTTTCTCCTTCTTTTTGTAATTTTTGTAAGTAAGGAATTGCTATTTGCATTAACTGAACAACAATAGAAGCCGATATGTAGGGCATAATTCCTAATGCAAATACTGAAGCATTTGCAAATGCGCCCCCAGTAAAGGCATTTAGTAAACCACCCAAGCCACCATCATCAAACTTTCCTGCGAACTCAGCTAATTTTGAAGCATCGATTCCTGGTAACACAACTTGTGCTCCAAAACGATATACTAGCAAAAGACCTAGCGTGAGAAGAATACGGTTTCGTAGCTCTTCAATTTTCCAAACGTTTTTTAAGGTTTCGATAAATTTCATCCTTTTTAAAAAATTACAATGTTATTATTTCACCTCCAGCATTTTCAATTGCTGCTTTTGCAGAAGCCGAAAATTTATGTGCTGTTACAGTTAATTTTGATTTTAAATCTCCTCTACCTAATATTTTTAGTAGTTCTTTGTTACCTACCAAGCCTAAATCTACAAAAGTGTCAAAATCAATGGTATCTTTAATTATTTTATCGTCAACTAATTGTTGAAGTTTATCAAGATTAATTGCTTGATATTCTTTCCTATTTATGTTGGTAAAACCAAATTTAGGAACACGTCGTTGTAAAGGCATTTGTCCACCTTCAAATCCTAATTTCTTAGAATAACCAGATCTAGATTTTGCTCCCTTGTGACCACGTGTTGCGGTTCCACCTTTTCCTGAACCTTGTCCGCGACCTACTCGCTTGCCTTGATTTTTTACCGAGCCTGCAGCCGGTTGTAAGTTACTTAAATTCATAATTTATATACTTATTTAGTCTCAACTGAAACTAAGTGATTAACTTTTCTAATCATACCCAAGATATTTGGAGTATCTTCATGCTCAACGGTTTGACCCATTTTATGAAGACCTAACGACTCAAGTACTCTTTTTTGATTTTGAGTTCGATTGATTGCACTACGAACCTTTGTTACTTTTATTTTTGCCATCTTCTTAGTATGTTTATCCTTTAAATAATTTTTCTAAAGAAACCCCTCTTTGTTTTGCAATAGTTTGAGCGCTTCTCATTTGTAATAAAGCATCAAATGTTGCTTTCACTACGTTATGAGGATTGGATGATCCTTGAGATTTTGATAATACGTCATGTACTCCAACAGCCTCCAATACAGCACGTACAGCACCACCAGCAATAACTCCTGTACCTGCAGATGCTGGCAGTAAGTTAACTCTAGCACCGCCATACTTACCTTTTTGCTCGTGAGGTAATGTTGTTTTGTTTAGCGGTATACGTACTAGGTTTTTCTTTGCGTCTTCAATTGCTTTTGCAATCGCACTCGCAACATCTTTAGATTTACCTAGTCCTTGACCTACTACACCATTTTCATCACCTACTACTACAATAGCTGAAAATCCGAAGGTTCTACCTCCTTTAGTTACTTTAGTTACACGTTGAACCCCTACTAAACGATCTTTTAATTCTAGACCTCCTGGTTTAACTAACTCTACGTTTTTATAATCTTGATACATATTTCTTAGAATTTTAGTCCGCCTTCGCGAGCTCCTTCAGCTAATGATTTTACTCTTCCATGGTAAAGGTACCCGCCTCTATCGAAAGTAATACTTTCGAAACCAGCTTTCATTGCTTTCTCTGCAATTGCTTTACCTACTAGTTTAGCAGCGTCTACTTTATTTGATTTGGACGCGTCTATATTTTTGTCTCTTGAAGATGCAGCGGTAATCGTAACACCATTTACATCGTCAATTAGTTGAGCATAAATTTCTTTGTTACTTCTGAAAATTGCCAAACGAGGACGTTCTATTGTTCCAGAAACAGTTTTTCTGATTCTAAAACGTAATCGCTCTCTTCTATCTGTTTTTGATAATGCCATAACTTTATTGGTTATGCAGATTTACCTGCTTTTCTTCTTATTATTTCTCCTACAAATCTAATTCCTTTTCCTTTGTATGGTTCTGGTTTACGAAAGCCACGAATTTTTGCAGCTACTTGCCCAACCAATTGTTTGTCGTGAGAAGTTAATTTTACTATTGGATTTTTTCCTTTTTCAGAAACTGTTTCAACTTTAACTTCTGGTGCTACATTCAACACAATATTGTGAGAAAATCCAATTGCTAAATCTAATTTCTGTCCTTGATTAGAGGCACGATATCCCACACCAACTAATTCTAGCTCTTTAGACCATCCTTTGCTTACACCTTCAACCATATTATTGATTAATGATCTGTATAAACCATGTTTAGATCTATCTTCTTTAGAATCTGATAATCGTTCTACTTGAATGTTACCTTCATCTTCTTTTATTGTAACTCCCGAAAAATTTTGTGATAATTCACCTAATTTTCCTTTTACTGTTATTACACTATCGTTTATATCGATTGTAACTCCTTCTGGGATCGTCACCGGACTTTTTCCTATTCTTGACATTTCTTTCGTCTTTTTTTAATAAACGTAACACAAAACTTCACCACCTACATTCTGAGCTTGAGCCTGCTTTCCTGTCATTACTCCGTGGGAAGTAGAAACAATCGCAATACCCAGTCCATTTAATATTCTTGGTAGCTCTGAGGAGCTAGAATACTTACGTAAACCTGGTTTACTTATTCGTTGTATTTCTTTAATTACAGGATCTTTGGTAAGTTTATCATACTTTAAAGCTATTTTGATAGTACCTTGAGGTCCTTTTTCATCTTCAAATTTGTAACTTAAAACAAAGCCTTGATCGAACAAGATTTTTGTAATTTCTTTTTTTACATTAGAAGCTGGAATTTCTACTACTCTGTGTCCAGCTTTTACTGCATTTCTAACTCTAGTTAGATAATCTGCTATTGGATCTATATTCATAATTTAATTTTACGGATGTGGTTTTCACTATTTTGTTTAAACGAACCTGCACCCAATTAATATTCTATTACCAAGAAGCTTTTCTAACTCCTGGAATTAAACCTTGATTTGCCATTTCACGAAATGTAACACGTGAAATACCAAATGTTCTCATGTATCCTTTTGGTCTACCAGTAAGTTTACAACGATTGTGCATACGAATTGGTGAAGCGTCTTTTGGTAATTTCTGTAATGCTTGATAATCTCCAGCTTCTTTCAAAGCTTTTCGTTTTGCGGCATACTTTTCTACCATTTTTTTTCTTTTAACCTCACGGGCTTTCATTGATTCTTTAGCCATATTAGTTCTTTTTAAAAGGTAAACCTAATTCCATTAATAATGATTTTGCTTCTTTATCAGTATCTGCAGAAGTAACAAAAGTGATGTTCATACCATCAATCTTTTTAATTCTATCGATATTGATTTCAGGAAATATAATTTGTTCCGTAACACCCAATGAGTAATTACCCCTACCATCAAATCCTGTTGCTTTAATTCCGTTAAAATCTCTTACACGAGGCAATGCACTTGTAATTAGCCTATCTAAAAACTCATACATGCGCTCACCACGCAAGGTTACTTTAGCTCCAATTGGAACTCCTTTACGTAATTTAAAGTTTGCAACATCTTTCTTAGATATAGTTGCTATTGCTTTTTGCCCAGTAATATTAGTGAGCTCATCAACAGCATACTCTAAAAGCTTTTTATCTGCAACAGCAGATCCAACTCCACGAGACACAACGATACGCTCTAGCTTTGGAACTTGCATTACATTTGTGTAACTAAATTCTTCTTTAAGAGCATCAATTACTCGGCTCTTATATTCCTCTTTAAGTCTTGGTGAATATCCCATAACTATAATACTTGATTCGATTTTTTAGCAAAACGTACTTTATTTCCTTCTTCCATTCGGTAACCAACTCTTGTCGCAGATCCTGATTTAGGGTCAATTAAAGAGAGGTTAGAGATATGTATAGCAGCTTCCTTTTTTACAATTCCGCCTTGAGGACTGTTAGCACTTGGTTTCTCATGTTTTGAAACCATATTTACTCCTTCTACTATTGCTTTGTTTTTTTCAAGAATAACTTTCATTACTTTACCTTCTGATCCTTTGTGATCTCCGGCAGTAACTACTACATTGTCTCCTGACTTTATTTTAAGCTTTACCATCTTTGTTTTCAATTTAAAGCACCTCAGGTGCTAATGATACAATTTTCATGAATTGCTTATCACGAAGTTCTCTTGCAACGGGTCCAAAAACACGTGTTCCAATCATTTCTCCTTGTGGGTTTAACAACACACAAGCATTATCATCGAAACGAATATAAGATCCGTCTGGTCTTCTTACTTCTTTTTTAGTACGAACGACCACTGCTGTTGCAACAGCTCCTTTTTTGATAGTTCCGTTAGGCGTAGCGTCTTTTACAGCAACTACAATTTTATCTCCTATTGAAGCATATCTTTTTTTAGTTCCACCTAACACACGAATGGTTAGTACTTCTTTAGCTCCAGTATTATCTGCAACTTTTAGTCTTGACTCTTGTTGTAACATACCTACTTAGCTCTATCAATTATTTCTACTAATCTCCAACACTTGGTTTTACTTAAAGGACGTGTCTCCATAATCCTTACTTTATCCCCCTCGTTGCAGTCATTGGTTTCATCATGCGCAACATATTTTTTTGTTTTTAGCACGAATTTTCCATACATCGGGTGTTTCACTTTTTTTACTTCAGCAACAACAATGGATTTGTCCATTTTGTTACTAGTAACTACACCTATACGTTCTTTTCTTAAATTTCTTTTTTCCATCTTTCAGCTGTACTATTGTACTTCTCTTTTAGTTAGTTCAGTCGCAATTCTGGCGATAGCTCTTCTTTGCTCTCTTAATTGAATT
>SGZC01000095.1 GCA_004213605.1 Flavobacteriales bacterium | reverse complement strand
AAATTTCTATTAAAAGAATGCACGATACTATTTTTTGGTGCATTTTTAGGATCACTATATCTTGCCCATTGACCTATACAAGGTCCACAGGCATTTGTGAATATTTTTGCATTTAAATTTTTAAAAACTTGAAGGATGCCATCACGCTCAGCAGTGTAACGAACTTGCTCTGATCCTGGATTTATACCCAATTCAGCTTTCATTGGAATTCGTTTATCAAGGGCTTGCTGTGCGATGGATGAAGCTCTGGACAAATCCTCATAGGATGAATTGGTGCAAGAACCTATTAACCCCCACTCTACTAATAATGGCCATTCATTATCAGTGGCAACTTTAGTCATGGTTTGACCAACTTTTGTAGACAAATCGGGAGTAAATGGTCCATTTAAAAGAGGGCTTAACTCCGTTAAATTAATTTCAATTACCTCATCAAAATACTTTTCTGGATGGTCATAAACCTCAGCATCACCTGTTAAATATTCTTTTATTTCATTTGCTGCATCAGCTACATCTGCCCTATCTGTAGAACGTAAATAGCGTTCCATTGAATCATCATATCCAAATGTAGAGGTGGTAGCTCCTATTTCAGCACCCATATTACAAATAGTTCCTTTACCTGTACAAGATAACGATTGAGCACCATCACCAAAATATTCAACAATAGCACCAGTACCTCCTTTAGCACTTACAATACCAGCTACTTTTAAAATAACATCTTTTGGTGCTGTCCAACCAGAAACTTTACCAGTTAATTTTACTCCAATTAGTTTGGGAAATTTTAATTCCCAGGGCATACCCGCCATTACATCGACTGCATCAGCGCCCCCGACTCCAATTGCTACCATTCCCAATCCACCTGCATTTACAGTATGTGAATCTGTACCAATCATCATTCCTCCAGGAAATGCATAGTTTTCTAAAACAACTTGGTGTATAATTCCAGCACCAGGTTTCCAAAATCCTATTCCGTATTTATTGGATACCGACTCTAAAAAATTAAAAACTTCACTGCTGATATTATTTGCATTTTTCAGGTCAGTAGCAGCTCCTTCTTTAGCCTGGATTAAATGATCACAATGAACCGTAGTAGGAACAGCCACTTTATTTTTTCCAGCTTGCATAAATTGTAATAAAGCCATTTGGGCAGTAGCATCTTGACAAGCTATACGATCGGGTGCAAAATCTACGTAATCTTTCCCTCTAAGAAGCACCTTGGTTGCATTTCCATCCCAAAGATGATTGTATAATATTTTTTCGGAGAGCGTTAGTGGTTTCCCGGTAATTTCTCTCGCTTTATCTACTCGCTCAACCATTTGAGAGTAGACTTTTTTTATCATATCAATATCGAATGCCATATTTTTATTTTATAATTTTAAAACTTAACGCTTAAATCTCTTAAATTAAAGTTTTGCAAAATTACAAAATATATAGACCATTAGCAAATATGGAATAATATTGCTTATTTAATGAGTATAATTTATTAATAATATTATTTTACTGATTATATAATAATAAAATAAAGTTTATAGGGCTAAATAATTATGAATAATGTAATTTAAAACAAGTTTTTTATGATATTCTCAATACTTAAACCTTCTGCCTCTGCTTTGTAGTTTTTTATTAATCTGTGACGAAGAATGCCTACAGCTACTTTTTGAACATCTTCGATATCTGGAGAAAACTTACCGTGAAGTGCAGCGTATGTTTTTGCTCCTGATATTAAATTTTGAGAAGCTCTTGGTCCTGCACCCCAATCTATATATTTTTTTACTAGTTCTGGAGCTGCTTTACTTTTGGGTCTTGTCTTACCTACTAATGTTACTGCATATTCAATTACATTGTCAGCAACTGGTATTTTTTGAATCAACTCTTGATAGAAAATAATTTCTTCCGATGTAAATAATGGATTAATGATTGGTATAGAACCAATCGTAGTGGTTTTTACAATGGCTACTTCCTCTGAAAAAGATGGATAATCAAGATTGATAGCGAACATAAATCGATCTAATTGCGCTTCAGGTAAAGGGTAGGTTCCTTCTTGCTCAATTGGATTTTGGGTTGCTAAAACAAAATAAGGTTTATCTAATAAGTAACTGTGACCACTTATTGTTACCGATTTTTCCTGCATTGCTTCTAGTAAAGCTGCTTGAGTTTTGGGAGGGGTTCTGTTAATCTCGTCTGCTAAAATAATATTTGAAAATATTGGACCTTTTATAAACTTAAATTGCCTGTTTTCATCTAATAATTCGGCACCTAAAATATCACTTGGCATGAGGTCTGGAGTGAATTGTATTCGCTTAAAATTTAATCCCAGTGCGTCAGCTACAGTATGAACTAATAATGTTTTTGCTAAACCAGGAACACCGATTAATAAAGCATGACCTCCTGAAAATACAGAAATTAAAACCTGCTCAACAGTTTCATCTTGTCCAACTATTACTTTTTTTATTTCATTTCTTAGCTCATTGTATTTCTTAACAAGCTGATTAATTGCTGTAACATCTGACATATTAATTTTCCTTATTAATCCAATTGTTTGTAAAATTACAATCTTTGTAGTCTGAACTTATTTTAATATAAGTTTCTTTAATTTTTTCTTCTTGCCAGTCTTCAATCGCTCTTAATTGTTTTTCTTTGAGTGCTAATTCGTGTACCTTTTCGTAATCTTTTACATAGTCAGCAACATGCTCTTCATGTCTGTTGGTTACCGTTAGTATTTTAAAAATACTTTTACCTGTACGGTCTGAATCGGTATAAACTTTAGTTATTTCTCCTTTCTTAACATTGTAAACTTGTGCACTTAGCGTTGGATCCATTTTTGTTAGGTCAAATCGAGTATCAAGTGTTTGCGGATTAACTAACAAACCTCCATTGTTTCTGGTTTCTTTATCGTCTGAATATAATTTTGCAGCTTCTGCAAATGAAATTTTTTTATCAAGAATACTTTGCCTTATGGTATCAATTTTTTTACGAGCCTCGTTGACAATTGACTGCGATACTTCGGGAAAAATAATGATATGACGAACATCTACTTGTTGGCCTCTAACTTTGTCTACTTTAAGTAAATGAAATCCAAATTCCGTTTCGAAAGGCTCACTTACTTCCCCTTCTTGTAATGAAAAAGCCATGTCTTTAAATTCCTTGGCCATAGGCGAATCTTTCCTAACACCCTCAATTACACCACCCTTAGAACGTGTACCGTCTTTAGAATATAATACTGCTTTTGTTGCAAATGACGAGCCATTATCTACGATATCAGTTCGAATAGATTTCAATCTATTGATAGCATCTTGTCTCGCTTTCTCAGTGACTTCTGGTTCAACAACTAATTGAGAAACTTCGAGTTCTGCGCTAAATATTGGCCTTTCGTCAACTGGAATAGAAAAGAAAAATGTCCTTACCTCTTCAGGTGTAATCGTGATACTAGAAACTATATTCTCTTGCATTCTTTCTGTTAATCTAATTTCTTTTCTGGCTTTCATTAAATCAGCTCTTAATTCTGTTTCATTAGATTTTCGGTAGTAATTAACAACTTTCTCTACACTACCTACTTGATCCACCATATAGGCCATTAGCTGATCTACTTCAGGTTTAATTTCAGCATCAGAAATAATAATGCTATCTTGAATAGCATGATGAACATATAACTTATCCTCCATCAGCTTACCAATCATTTGGCATCGATCAATAGAATTTACATCGACTCCATTTTGTTCAAATTCCAAATAACTTTTATCAATATCGAATTCTAAGATTACAAAATCTCCAACGACACCGCATACACCTTCTGCCTTATATCGTTTAAAATTGTTGATGGAATCATTTACCTTTGTCTGAGGGTCTATATCAGAACTTTTTACTACACCTGTACTATCAATCGTTACAACTTCTTGACAGAACGATTGAGAAAATACCATTACAGCGAATAGAAGTACCCAATTAGTTTTTCGAGAAAATTTCAAAGTTTTTATTTTTAATTGCATCTATAGTAATGTCTTTTTGAATTTTTTTTAAAAGGTTCTGCTTCCTTTTATTCAATATAATTTGTTCAATTGTTGGCTTCACATAAGAAAGCGGTGCAATATCGTTAGTTTTTAAAACCGCTTCAATTTTTACCAAATATACTCCTAATGAATCTTGTAGCTTTGTAAAATTTGGTTTTTTTAACACTTTCGAATTTTTAACCTTAAGTATTGGTAATTTTGCGACCAATACATCTTCTTTGATCCATATGGAATCATTTAAATTGAAAGATTTGAACTTAATACTTAGATTTGTGAGATTTTTTTTATCAACGGAATCAAACCTTTTAATTTTTTTTTCTAAAGCTTTGATATTTAAAAACAAATCGTCTACATGAACATATCTCACTTTTAAAAGCTCATCGTTTAATTTAAAATTTCTTTTGTTTAAGCTATAATAATTTTCATATTCGCTCTCAAGAATGATGGTGTCCAACTGCTTTGATACAATTGAACTTTTGTAGGCTTCCATGTATAAATCAGATTTATATTGATTTACCATTTCATTGAAAACATTCTGCTTTTCTTGGGGTAAGTTAATCATAGATTGATCCATCAATAATTGTTTTGTTGCCCAGCGATTAATAAAATTATTTACTATCAGTACGCTATCTTCTTTAGAAGTAGTTTCAGAAATTAAATCCTGTATATCGATTTGATATAAATAATTATCATTAACTCTTGCAATGGGAGTAACAGAAGTGTCTTGTATTAAATAATTACAAGAAGAAAAAAATAAAAAACTTAGAATTGCTACAAATAATTGATTCATCAGTTATCTAACCTTTTTTTGAGTTTTTTTAGAGCTTTATTATTAATTTCAACATCATATTTTTGATGCAAGCTTTCCATCCATTTTTTTTCAATTTCTGTTTGAAAATTACTGATAACTGTTCCTCTAACCTCTTTAAATTCTTTTAAAGTAGGCTCAATTACTTCTTTTATTTTTACAACCGTGTAAAAACCATCATCTACTTTGATATCTGAGACTCCCTTTTCGGCCACTAAACCCTTAGGTAATTCGCTTTGATCAATTTCAAAAATATCACTTACAGTGATTATATTTATTTTTCCGTCTGAATTGATTTGTTGTTTAATATCTGTTAATTCTTCTCCTTCATTTAATAAAATTTGCACTTGTTTTATTGTGGACTCATCCGACGAGGAGTAGATATCAACATCTAACCTTTTTTTCCATTTATAGTTATCTTTAGTTTTTTCATAAAAAAGTTCAAGCCCAGTAGAATCTGTTTTTGCAACCTGCCAAATATTTTTATTCATTACGTCGTAAACTAACAGACCATTTCTGTAATCATCAATAATTGTTGCATATTCTTGATTTTCAATTTCTAACCTTTCTTTAAAATAGTTTTCTAGCGTTTCATTTTTAAACCTGGTATACATATCTAGTAGCAGGGATTCCTTGTTAGTGTATTTTTTTAATATCTTTTGATTATCTCTAAGATATTCCGCAAAATTTGTATAGGTAGCATCATGATCTCCAATGGTAAATAAAATTTTATTTTCTTTCAAAGGAATTGATGAATAAGTCCACTTGCGAGTTAAAATACTATCATTAACATAATTATTAAAGTATGGAATATAACTTTCTCCCTCATCAAAACCATACTTTTTGATTATTTTATCATTGATAGCCTGAGAAACGACTAAAGCTCGTGCACCCCCTTTAACTTTTTTTTCAATATCATCTTTTTGCTCTTCAAAAGAAGGAATTGAAAACCTTTCATTCAATTTTATAATATGCCAACCAAATGCGCTTTGTATTGGAGCAATTACTTCACCTTCATTTTTTATTGAATAAGCAGCATTTTCAAATTTTGGAACTCTTAGGTCTCCTGGACCAAAAGTTTTTAATTTACCTCCATTAAGTGCTGTATTTTTGTCTTCGGAAAATTGTTTTGCGATTTTTTCGAAAGATTCACCCTGCATAATCATTGCATATAACTCATTAATTCTTTCCTCAGGATCTTCTACTTTTTTTTCTTTATTAGAAAAAATCATAATATGAGAAACATTAATTTTTGGTTTCTTTTTTCTCCGATCATTAATTTTT
>SGZC01000094.1 GCA_004213605.1 Flavobacteriales bacterium | reverse complement strand
AATTTTTCTAAAAAATATATTAATAGTTCAACTTCGGTCTCCTTTTTTTGAGAATAACGAATGTATTTTTTTACCTGGCGTAGTATTTTTCGAATACTTTTTCGCATATAAAAATAACTATCCCTATTAATGGCTTCAAATTCAGTATCCATCTTGGATTGAATCCCCTTAACATAAGCGTCTTCATCATCAATTTCAAACAACAAATAGGATAGTAATTCTTTATTATCTTTTTTAAATCGAATTAATCGTAAACACAATGCTACTAATTCCTGATCAGATTTATAGGATAATTCTTGTTTTACTTGTTTTAAAGATGCAGTCTTCATAGCACTAAATTAATAAACTCTTGTCAACTCACCATATTCCAATAATTTTCCAGTAGTAGATTTCATAGCAAGTTTATTTATTTCAATTGTTTTGTTTGGAAAATGATCGGTGATTACTTTTTTAATCAATTCTTCTTTAAGCTTTGGTGAATAGGTGTTCATAATTAAAAAACTCTTTTCGTTTAAAATTTCACTGGCTACCTTTACCAATTCAGGGAATTTAAGTTCTATTTTCCATCGCTCTTTGTTGGTGCCAAAACCAAAAGTAGGAGGATCCATTATAATTCCATCATATAACTTTCCTCTTTTAGCTTCTTTCATAGCAAACTTTAAAGCATCATCAAAAACCCAATGAATATTATCTTGCTTAGAGCTTTCCATATTATTTTTAGCCCAACTTAAAACTTGTTTAATAGAATCACAATGATAAACATTAGCACCTTTTTCGTTGGCTATCAGTGAAGCAGCTCCAGTATATGCAAATAAGTTTAAAATTTTAAAATTGTCCCTCACATTATGGGCGATGAAATTCCAATTGTTTTGTTGCTCAGGGAATAAACCAATATGTTTGAACTTAGTAAGTTTTAAATTAAAAGTACAATTTTTATAGGAAATTTTCCAACTGGCCATTTGATCATTTTCGTAAACCGGAAAATTATTTTTTAAGGATTTCCATTCTCCAGAATTATGAGTAAACTCAACAAATTCATAATGTGCCTTTTTTGTCCAATATTGGTAATTCATTACGGGTTTAAAATAAGCGTTACGGTCAGGACGGATGGTGATGATTGTTCCCCAACGCTCTAATTTTTTATTGTTTCCAGCATCGATTAATTCATAATCTGGCCAGTGATTACTGTAAATATGTTTCATTAATAAAAAGCGTCTTCGGGTTTAATTATTATAAATAGAATACAAAATTAGTGATTTAAAATTTCCAAGCGACTAACCTACTTTTTTTACTTCCCTGTTCCATCAAAAATGTTTGGCGAGTCGTATTTAATTTATCTAATTGTTTATATATTTTTGGAAGATTTTCTTTTTTTGAAACCAATGAAGTAAACCAACCAACTTGATTTTTAAAAGAACTACTTTGTTTAATCATTCGTTTTATAAATAAAGCTTCGCCTCCGTTACACCAAAGTTCATTGGCCTGACCACCAAAATTTAAAACAATCTCTTTTTTGGTTGGCCTAGTTTTATCTGAATTATGCAAGTTTATTAATTTTTTAAGCGTGCCCTTACTGGCTGCTTCCTTTGAAGAGTGGAAAGGAGGGTTGCACATGGTAAAATCATAATATTCATTTTTATCAATTATTCCTTCAAATATATTCGCGTGATTTTTCTGATGCCGAATCGTAATATGACTCCTTAACTTTTCATTAGTTTTAATATTGTTACTAGCAGATAAAACAGCATTCTCATTAATATCAGCTCCGACCATTTGCCAATTGTAAATTTGAGTGCCTAATATAGGGTATATACAATTTGCCCCTACACCAATATCGAGACCCGTAATTTGCTTTTCTGATTTTTCATAATTGATCAAGTCAGCAATATAGTGAATGTAGTCTGCTCTACCGGGAATTGGAGGACACAGGTAATTAGCAGGAATGTTCCAATTAGTTACTTTATAGTAATGTAATAATAAAGCTTTATTTAAGGCTAGAATAGATTCATACGATGAAAAATCAATAGTTTTTAAATTGTATTTATTTTGTATAACAAAGTTGTTAAGCTGAGGATAACTTTTAATTAATTCTTTAAAATCATAAGAATTATGATGCAGATTTCTTGGGTGCATATGGACTTTTAATTAGAAACCAAAATTACAATATTTTACTTCCAAAAAAGATATTGCTGAGAATGCTTAATAAATTGGTACTTTTGCAAAAATATTTTTTTCCGTGGAATCCTTTGCAAATTTTAAAATATCGAAGCAGCTACGTTTTGCGATTGACGATTTAGGTTTTGTAAAACCAACACCCATCCAATCACAATCCTTTTCTCTAATTCAATCAGGTAAAGATATGGTTGGAATTGCTCAAACTGGTACAGGAAAGACATTTGCTTATATGCTACCTCTTTTACAGGGATTGTCATTTTCAAAACAAGTGCAGCCTAGAATATTAATTATGGTCCCCACCAGGGAATTAGTTATTCAAGTTGTTGATCAAATTAAAACGTTCACTAACTACATGACTGTTCGAACTGTTGGAGTATACGGAGGGGTTAATATTAACAGACATAAAGAATTTGTGATGCAGGGAGCAGATATTGTGGTGGCCACTCCTGGACGACTATATGACTTAGTATTGAGCAGAACCCTTCAATTAAAGTCCATTAAAAAATTAGTGATAGATGAAGTAGATGTAATGCTAGATTTAGGTTTTAGGTTTCAACTAATAAATATTTTTGAGTTATTACCTGATAAAAGGCAAAACGTAATGTTTTCTGCAACAATGACCGATGAAGTAGAACTTCTAATCAATGACTTTTTTAATAACCCAACATCTATATCTGTTGCTTTAAGTGGTACTCCTTTGGATAATATCAGCCAAGTTAGTTATACGGTTCCTAACTTTTACACAAAGGCTAACCTTTTAAAACATCTATTAATCAATGATGAAGTTTACAGTAAAGTGTTGGTTTTTGTTTCCAATAAAAAAAGTGCAGATTTATTGTTCAATTATTTGGAAGATATCTTTGTAGCTGATCTTGCGCTCATACATTCTAATAAAACTCAAAATTACAGAATACGGTCGATTAAAAATTTTAATGAAAGATTAACAAGAATTTTAATCACTACCGATATTATGGCCCGTGGTTTAGATCTAGACTCAATAAGTCACGTGATTAATTTTGACACTCCTTCATTTCCAGAAAATTATATGCATCGAATTGGAAGAACAGGTAGAGCCGAGCAAAAAGGTAGGTCTTTATTATTTTATACCGATAAGGAAAGATCTTCAAAAAAAGCCATTGAAAAATTAATGGGAATTCAAATTCCAATAATAGAATTACCTCCAGATATTGAAATATCAAAACAATTAACCTCCGAGGAAAAACCGAAGCATAAGGAGCTTTATAACCCTCTAAAAGAGGCAGGAACAGGAAAAGGTTTTCATGAGAAAAAAGATAAAAATAAAAAAGAAAATCTCGGGGGTTCCTACAAAAGAACCGTGAGGAAGAAATACAAAAAACCAAAAACTAAAGGTGATAAAAACTTCAACAAACGAAATAAAAGATAATAACTTAACACAATTAACTATTGGAAGCAGCCATTCTAGACAAAAAAACTGACAAAGAATTATACAATTACCAAAAGGGTGCCATCAATAAAATATTTAAAAAATTTGAGACGGCATCAGATGATTATCATTTATTGTATCAATTACCCACTGGAGGTGGTAAAACTGTTATATTCTCTGAATTTGTTAGGCAGTATTTAAAAAATCATGACAAAAAAGTCTTGATAATGACGCATCGTCTAGAATTATGCAGACAAACTTCAGAAATGCTCACTAACTTTGGAGTGACAAACAAAGTAATCAACAGTACGGCAAATCTTGATAATCATCAATCCTACAGCTGTTTTGTGGCCATGGTTGAAACCTTAAACAACCGACTCAATGAAGATAAATTAGATATTTCAAATATAGGGTTGGTCATCATTGATGAAGCCCATTATAATTCATTTATAAAATTATTCAAATTTTTTGAAAACTCTTTTATCTTAGGAGTAACCGCTACACCTCTTAGTTCCAACAAGAATCTTCCTATGAAGGATAACTACAATGAACTAATTACAGGGGAAAGTATTGCTAATTTAATTGAAAATGAATTTTTAGCCAAAGCAGAAATAATTCAATATAATATGGGTTTAACCTCGCTTGAAGTGGGCTCAAATGGAGATTACACTGTAAAATCCTCAGAAGACTTGTACACAAGTAATGTAATGATGGATCATTTACTGCAAGCGTATTTAAGTCATTCAAAAGGTAAAAAAACATTAATTTTTAATAATGGTATCAATACTTCTATTCAAGTATATTATACCTTAAGAGCCGCAGGTCTACCTGTAAAGCATTTAGATAACAATGCTACAAAAAAACAACGGGCAGAAATTATTCAATGGTTTAGAGAAACTCCCGATGCAATATTAACATCGGTTAGTATATTAACTACTGGATTTGATGAACCCACCATTGATACCATTATATTAAATAGAGCCACAAAATCATTGACACTTTATTATCAAATGATTGGAAGGGGTTCCAGAATATTAAATAATAAATCATCATTCAAGGTAATAGACCTCGGTAATAATTGTTATCGTTTTGGCCCTTGGGGAGCAGATATAGATTGGCAAACGATTTTTAGGTCACCAGACTATTTTGTTGATAGAATTTTAGATGATGACGAAATTGAAAATAACTTTAGGTTTGAAATGGATTGTGAAATTAGAGCCTTATTTGAAAAATCTGAAGATATTTATTTTGATGTAAAAGCTACTTATACAGAAGCTACTGCTAATGGAGAGTCTTCAAAAGTAATACTCGAAAAATCTATAGCGCAGCATGCCTTTATTTGTATTGAAAATAGTGAAGATGTATATGATGCATTAAGTCTTGCCAAAAAACTAAAAGATGATATTGACAATCGAATAGAACGGTATGCCAAATGTATAAGTAAAAGTACCCATAATTTTGTTTCTTGGCTCAAGGATGACTACAAACTAAAACTCCGTAATTATTTGAGAGAAAATTTTGACCGCATTTTCGAAGAAATTAACGGATTTCCGCCAAAAGAAGAACATTAAAATTTAGTAGTTAGAAACGATTAAAAAATATAGTTGTTTATAGTTGGCTGTGATAGTTTCTTAATAGAATCATAATTTACTGTTAATATCTAATATTTAAGAAATAAATATTTTATTTCGTAGTTATATTTGTATAGGTTTTAAAGACCAGATAGCTATGAATTCGAGTCCCAAACAAAATATAAAAAAATCAAAAATCCAATTGCTACATCAGTACTATTCCTACACAGGTTTTTATACTTTTGTTAGAACAAGCTTAAAAAAAACAATTCCTCCTACATTAATTGTTATTTTCTTATTATGGATTATTCATAATTTTGTGATCAACTTCAATGTACTCTTTACACAAATAACAACCACTTTAAATCCCTTATCAATACTTGCCGTTTTTTTTACCTCAGAGTCTGTCTTAGGTTTAATTCCGCCAGAAATATTTATAGCTTGGGCAGATCAGACTGATACCCCAATTTTTTATGTATCCGTACTTGCAATTTTATCGTATTTGGGAGGTGTTATTTCTTTTTTATTAGGTAAAACAATTTCTAAATTACCAAGTGTGTTAAGTTATGTTGAATCAAAAATGGAAAAATATTTAAAAATGATTAGAAAATGGGGGGGATTCTTAATAGTAGTAGGAGCGTTGTTACCTATACCGTTCTCAATTACAAGCATCACAGCTGGATTGATTCAATACAAATTTAGAAATTTTCTATTATTCGGTCTACTTCGTTTTGTAAGGTTCTATTTGTACGCAGTAGTAATCTTCAACGTATTGTAAATTCTAGTAAGTAATGGTCAGCGTTTACTAATTTTATTTCCGGATATAGCCTTTTGACGAGAACACTTAAATCGGTTAATTTCGGGATTACGCTTTTTGAGATGTTTCTTGCTAACACCACTGTTTACCCGTTTACGCCAACGTTTAAAACTTGAAGTTTTCAAGTTAGTACGCATCGTAATAATTACCTCTTTTTCTGTTAGGTTAAATTGATAAAAAATAGCTTCAAAAGGGGTACGAT
>SGZC01000093.1 GCA_004213605.1 Flavobacteriales bacterium | reverse complement strand
CAGGACAAACTGGCGAGGTAGAATGGATTACCGTGGTTGTATTCTTTGAGTTTGTAGTTGATTTACCAGGTGATGGAACGACCTATTATTATGATGATATTGAGGTAGCTGATACTCCATTGAGTATCGATGATAATTTCATGTCTACGGTGGTTTCGTATCCAAATCCAGTTAAAACATATTGGAATGTAAAAGCAGAACAGACCATTACCGACATCGTTATTTATAATTTATTTGGTCAAAGAATTTTATCAATTACCCCAAATATGTCTGATGCTTCGTTAAATATGTCTGAATTTAAATCAGGTATCTATTTAGCGCATGTAATTTCTGATGAAGGAACTAAAATTATAAAAGTTTTAAAACAATAAAATAAGAAAACAGTAATATCTAAATTTAGTATATTGCTAATTATTAATTTAAATATAAAAAAATGAATAAAAATTATTTAACAATCGCTTTAGTATTTTGTTTAACCTTTGTTGGTTTCGCACAAAATACAGTTACCGTAGATGCCTCTGCGGCACAATTAGGTTACGCAAATGTATTTGAAACAGAAGCCAATGGAGGAGGTTTTGCTTTCGGTGAAGCCTGGGGAGTTCCAGATTTAAAAACTGTTTTAGATCCAGCGAACAATACCATAACCATCCAACCAAATTTTAATACTTACGGAGATGGAACCGATACCTTTTGGGTAGATCAAGCTACCACAAATGGAAATAAAATGTTTGAGGGAAATACTTACGTTGAAAACAACGACTTAGTTGGAAGTGAGCTTACTTTTACTGGTACGGTAACTACCAACACCTTGGCAGGAAATGGGCAGCTTTTATTTAGTGTAAACAACGGGCCTTTAGAAGGAGGACATCAAGCCATTCCAGCACAATTTGGAGGAGCATTTACGACCACTGCACTTACGGAAGATGCTGTTCTTGTAACTGATGAAAGTTCTGATCCTGATGAAAATGATGCTTGTGAACCTCTTACCAATGGTCCAGATTTAGCTGGAAAAGTGGCTGTAGTTAGAAGAGGGGCCTGTGAATTTGGATTCAAAGCATTACAGGCTCAAAACGCTGGAGCTGTCGCTGTTATTGTTGTAAATAACGTAGAAGGTCCACCAATTATTATGGCTGGTGGTGCTGATGGTGATTCGGTTACTATCCCAGTTTTAATGGTAAGTGACCTTGTTGGTGAAGCTATCATTGGAGAATTATCAAATGGAGTCAATACAACAATGGTTTTATCTGACTATACAACTACTGCTTTTATTAAAGTGTTTAATTCGGATTACTCAGTTTTAAAGCAAGAATCTGTTGAATTAGGTCCAGATGGAACTGATTTTTCTGTTACTTATGATAATGTTGAAGATGCAGACGCTGTGGTTCAATATGGTTTTCAAGTTTTTGGTTTAAACGCTAACCCTGTAAATGAAATAGATTTGGGTAGTGTTGTTATAACTAGTGATGTGTTAAGTGTTGGTGATGTAAATATGATCAATGTTTCTATTTACCCTAACCCAACATCTAACAATATTAATATTCAGTCTGAAGAACAAATAACGAATGTTGTAATTTATAATACTCTTGGTCAAACTGTAAGAAATGTATCTCCAGATGCCACCAATTTTTCAGTGGACACCTCTAATTTAGATGCAGGTACTTATTTTGCAGTATTATCAACTGAAAATGCTAGTAAAACAGTAAAATTTATTAAAAAATAAAAATATTTTAGTTTTTATTTAAACAAACGAGGTGACTTATCTGATTTTTTAACAGATGAGTTACCTCTTTTGGATAGCTTAAATACTTCGAGAATTTTTTAGTGAAATTCAAGTCGGAATAGTTTTAATAAAGCTTTTGATATCTAGGATACCATCAACCAATAACTAGTAAAAAAATAATTATGTCTGAAAACAAAAACTATAGTCAAGCACTATCAACTCTAGTCACCGTATTTTTCTTTTGGGGTTTTATAGCCGCTTCCAACGGAGTTTTTATCCCATTTTGTAAAACCTATTTTCAAATTGATCAATTTCAATCCCAACTAGTAGATTTTGCTTTTTATGGTGCCTATTATTTTGGTGCCTTAATTTTGTTTGTACTCTCCAATTCTTCTGGGCAAGATATTATGAATAAATGGGGTTATAAAAATGGTATTATATATGGTCTTTTACTTAGTTGCCTTGGGGCAGTTGTAATGTATCCTGCCGTTCAAGGAGCTTCTGCTGGAGATTCTCATATATTTTATTATGTTCTTGGTGCATTATTTATTGTTGGTCTGGGTTTTTCATTACAACAAACTGCAGCAAATCCTTTCGCTGTTTCTTTAGGAGAACCTGAGAAAGGGTCGCATCGATTAAATTTAGCAGGAGGTGTTAATTCATTTGGGACTACTATAGGGCCTATTGTTGTTGCTTTGATTTTATTTGGTTCAACACCTAAGTCTGGTCCAGAATTAGACGCTATGATTGCTAATGGCGATATAAGTTTATCAACAATTCAAATGCTTTATCTAGCTGTTGGCGCGCTATTTTTAGCTGCAGCAGCATTATTTTATTTTTCTAAAAAATTACCTCAAGGTAAAGATGATTCTGAGTTTTTAAAAGCGCCTAAAGCACTGCGTGCATTATTATTTATGACAGTCGTTTTAGTGGTATGCTTTTACTTAATTTTTGATCAATACAGAGGAGATGCTCCTAATAATGAGATTATCCTTTATCTAACAATACTAAGTTTAGTTGCTGTAGTAGGGACTTTACTTGTTTCCAATAAATTAGCTGCTAAAGACAAAGATAATTGGGGAGCTATGCAATATCCACAATTAGTGCTTGGAATGTTGGCTATCTTTACCTATGTAGGTGTTGAAGTAACTATACAATCTAATTTAGGTGAATTGTTAAAAGTAAACCTTGGTAATGGGCTCAATCCTATCGGGCTTCCTTCTATGAGTGATTCGCAAATTGCACCATTAATTTCAATGTATTGGGGTGGCTTAATGATTGGTCGTTGGGCTGGTGCTATTGCTGTTTTTAATCCTGTTGGAAAATTAAAAACATGGTTGTATATTCTTGTTCCTTATATTGCTTTTGGAGCAGTATTGGCTGTTAATTTTATTTCAGGTTTTGATGTCTCCATATTATTTTGGTTTTCTGTATGCGTAGCAATTCAAATTATAGGATTTTTTGCTGGTAAAGAACGACCAGCATTAACTTTAAAAATATTTGGATTTTTAGGAGTTATAGCAATGCTAATCGGTTTATTTACCTCTGGTAACATTGCTTTGTTTGCTTTTTTAAGTGGAGGTTTGTGTTGTTCAATTATGTGGCCTTCCATCTTTGCTTTAAGTATACAAGATCTAGGTAAGTATACCTCACAAGGAAGTTCATTTTTAGTTATGATGATTTTAGGTGGTGCTATTATTCCACCATTACAAGGAAAATTAGCTGATATTATTGGTATTCATTCTTCCTATTGGATTGCTGTTATTTGCTTTGCCTATTTAGCATTTTTTGCACAAAAAGTAGGTCATATTTTGAAATTGAAGTAATCAGCGCTTAACAGAAAGGATACTTATTTATATTTTAAATGATACTTAAGAGTATACAGTAATTAATATAATTTTAAAATAATGGAAAATGAAGAATGATATTAAAAAAATAGGTGTTCTAACGAGTGGTGGAGATGCTCCGGGAATGAATGCGGCTATTAGAGCTGTAGTTCGAGCTTGTGTTTTTAATCAATTAGAGTGTGTTGGTATCTACCGAGGATACCAAGGTCTAATTGAAGGGGAGTTTAAAAAAATGAACGCGCGTTCCGTGAAGAATATAATCAATAGAGGAGGAACTATACTTAAATCAGCAAGATCTAATGAGTTTTTTTCAGAAAAAGGAAGACAAGTTGCCTATGAAAAAATTAAAGCTGAAGGCATAGATGCATTAATTACAATAGGAGGAGATGGAACTTTTACAGGTGCTTCTGTTTTTAGTGAAGAATATAATATTCCCATTATTGGTATTCCTGGTACTATTGATAACGACATTAACGGTACCGACTATACCATAGGTTACGACACAGCTTTAAATACTGTTGTAGAAGCAATCGATAAAATTAGAGATACTGCAAATTCTCATAATCGATTATTTTTAATTGAGGTAATGGGTCGTGACGCTGGCGATATTGCCTTGAACGCAGGAATAGGTGCTGGAGCTGAAGAAATATTGATTCCTGAACAAGATATGGGACGCGATCGATTAATTGAATCCTTAAAAAGAAGCAAAAATTCAGGTAAAACTTCGAGTATCATTGTGGTTTCAGAAGGAGATCAAATTGGAAAAAATATATTTAAATTAGCTAGTTATATAGAGGATAAACTATCAGGTTATGAAGTCAGAGTTACTGTGTTAGGACATATACAAAGAGGAGGGAGCCCTAGCTGTTACGATCGTGTTCTTGCGAGCAGACTTGGTATTGGATCTGTAGATGCACTGTTAGAAAATAAAAAAAATATAATGGTAGGTGTTCGTCATAATAAGTTAATTCATGTGCCATTTCTAGAAACATTAAAAACAACAAATAAATTAGATTTAGAGTTAATAAGAGTCGCTGATATAACATCGATATAAAAATATATATGAAAACAAAAATTGGAATAAACGGTTTTGGCCGAATAGGTAGATTAGCATTTAGAATCGCTCAACAGAACAATGATGTAGAGGTAGTCGCTATAAATGATTTGCTAGACGTAGAGCACTTAGCTTATTTACTTAAATATGATTCTGTACATGGAAAATATGCTGGTACAGTTGAAGTAAAAAATGGAAAATTAATGGTAGATGGAAATCAAATTCGTATAACTGCAGAGAGAAATCCAGAGGATTTAAAATGGGACAGTATTCAAGCAGAAGTCGTGTTAGACTGTACTGGAATTTTTACTACTCTTGATACCGCAGAAGCACATTTAAAAGCTGGTGCTAAGAAAGTTGTTATTTCTGCACCTTCAAAAGATGCACCGATGTTTGTTATGGGGGTTAATCATATGGAAGTTAAAAATACTGATCATATTGTTTCTAACGCTTCTTGTACCACCAATTGTTTAGCTCCACTGGCTAAAATAATTGATGACGAATATGGAATCGTTGAAGGTTTAATGACTACGGTTCATGCAGCTACAGCTACTCAGTTAACCGTTGATGGTCCATCTCGAAAAGATTATAGAGGAGGACGTAGTTCGTTAAATAATATAATACCTGCCTCAACAGGCGCTGCAAAAGCTGTAGGTAAAGTAATTCCTACCTTAGATGGAAAATTAACTGGAATGGCTTTGCGTGTCCCTACAGCAGATGTCTCTGTAGTAGATCTAACGGTTCGTACTAAGAAAAATACGACCTATGAAGAAATTATGAAATTGTTTAAAAATGCTGCTGAGGGTAGTTATAAAGGAATTGTTAACTATACTGAAGATGCAGTTGTTTCTCAAGATTTTGTAAGTGATGCTCACACCTGTACTTTTGATGCAGGAGCTGGAATTGCTCTTAACGAAAATTTCTTTAAGTTAGTAGCATGGTATGATAACGAATATGGTTATTCTTCAAAGTTAATTGATTTAGCAATCCATACTTCAAAAGTTTAAAAATATGATATTAATTACTGATGGTGGTTCTACAAAATGTGATTGGATTTTATTGAGCCAAGATGGAAATGTTTTACTAAAGACAAGAACAAAAGGATTAAATCCTGCTGTTGTTCCTGAAGAAAATGTAAGAGAACGGATATTAGCCAATCAAGATTTACAACCCTACGTGAATAAGGTAACAGTGGTCGATTTTTATGGAGCTGGTTGTGGAACCAAAACTCCTATAATGATGCTAACAAAAATACTCACTGAAATATTTCCTTTAGCAAATATCTCAGTGAATGAAGATATGGTAGCAGCTGTATACTCAGCAACAACAAAACCTGGTATTGTTTGCATTCTAGGAACGGGTTCTAATAGCTGTTATTTTGATGGAACTAACGTCCATAATGGAATAGAATCTTTAGGATATTCATTAATGGATGAGGCTAGTGGTAATTATTTTGGTAAGCGATTAATTAGAGACTATTTTTATAAAAAGATGCCAACACAATTGTCACAAGAATTTGAAAAAAGATTTAACTTAGATCCTGATGAAATAAAAAATCATTTGTATAAGAGACATAATCCAAATATGTATTTAGCATCATTTGCAGAATTTATTTTTACATCTAAAGAAGTA
>SGZC01000092.1 GCA_004213605.1 Flavobacteriales bacterium | reverse complement strand
TTGATTTGCTCTGCTCTTTCTCTTTTACGAACTCCCATGGCTTATTTTTTACCTTTGTTTTTTGCACCTGCATGACCTCGGAATGATCTCGTTGGTGAAAATTCTCCTAATTTATGTCCTACCATATTTTCAGTAACATAAACAGGAATAAATTGTTTTCCGTTATGCACCGCAATGGTTTGTCCAACAAAGTCGGGAGTAATCATAGATGCTCTAGACCAAGTCTTAATTACAGTCTTCTTACTCGACTCAACATTTTGCTGAACTTTTTTATCTAATTTGTAGTGAACGTAAGGTCCCTTTTTTAACGATCGTGCCATATCTTATTTCTTTCTACGTTCGATTATATATTTATTACTAGCTTTTGTTTTAGAACGAGTTCTAAATCCTTTTGCAGGAATTCCATTTCTAGAACGTGGATGTCCACCGGATGATTTCCCTTCACCACCCCCCATTGGGTGATCAACTGGATTCATAACCACAGGTCTAGTTCGAGGTCTTCTACCTAACCATCTTGTTCTACCGGCCTTACCAGAAACTAACAACTGATGATCACTATTGGAAACTGCTCCGATGGTTGCGGAACAAGTGATTAGGATCAAACGAGTTTCTCCAGAAGGCAATTTCACGGTAGCAAACTTACCATCACGCGCCATTAACTGAGCAAATGCTCCAGCACTTCGAGCTAAAACAGCCCCTTGACCTGGATGTAGTTCTATACATGAAATAATTGTTCCTAGTGGAATATTCTCTAAAAGCATGCAATTTCCTATTTCTGGAGCTACTTTTTCTCCAGAAACAATATTTTGACCAACTTTTAAACCACTTTGTGCGATCACATAACGCTTTTCTCCATCTTGATAATTTAATAACGCGATAAAAGCGGTACGATTTGGATCGTACTCGATTGATGCTACGGTTGCGGGTACTCCTGTCTTGTTACGTTTAAAATCGATGATTCGATAACGTCTTTTATGACCTCCACCTTTGTAGCGCATAGTCATTTTCCCTTGACTGTTTCTTCCCCCAGTTCTTTTAATCGGAGCTAATAAACTTTTCTCCGGCTTATCAGTTGTTATGGCGTCAAATCCATTTACAACTCTAAAACGCTGTCCTGGGGTGATTGGTTTTAATTTTCTTACTGACATTTTTGTCTAATTTATCTAAGTTATCTTAGATGTTACTGTAAAAATCTATTGTATCACCTTCCGCCAACTGTACTATTGCTTTTTTAACAGCATTAGTTTTACCAGTTTGAATACCCGTTTTTGTATAGCGAGTGTTTCTATCTGGGCGGACATTTATAGTACGAACTTTAGTAACTGAAACATCATAAGCAGCTTCCACCGCTTTTTTAATTTCTACCTTATTCGCCTTTGGATTTACTACGAAACCGTATCTGTTGAAATCCTCAACATCGGCTGTAGCTTTTTCTGTTATTATAGGTTTAATTAAGATATTCATTTTTTCTAATTACTTAAGTTTGACTCAATTCCTTCCAATGAACCTTCAAACAACACTAAGCTGTTTGCGTTCATAATTTTATAAGTACTTAAGTGAGAGTTAGTTACCACTTCAGTGCTTTTCAAATTACGAGACGACAAATATATATTATTATTTGACTCTCCCAACACAAACAAAGATTTTTTGGTATCTAAGCCTAAACACTTTAATACCGCAGTGAATTCTTTAGTTTTTGGCGCATCGAAATTAAGGTCTTCTAAGACTACAATTGCTTTGTCGTTTGCTTTCATACTGAGTGCTGAACGACGTGCTAATCTTTTCAGATTCTTATTTAATTTAAAAGAATAATTTCTTGGTCTTGGACCAAACATTCTTCCACCACCTCTAAAAACACCAGACTTAATACTACCCGCACGAGCGGTACCAGTTCCTTTTTGTTTCTTTATTTTTCTTGTACTACCAACAATTTCAGCGCGTTCTTTTGATTTGTGAGTACCTTGTCTTTGATTAGCAAGATATTGCTTTACATCAAGATAAACAGCGTGATTGTTAGGCTCAATTCCAAACACATCCTTAGAAAGGTCTACCTTTCTACCTGTGTCTTTTCCGTTTTTGTCTAATACTGCTACCTTCATTATTTCTGAATAGTTACATAAGCATTTTTTGCTCCAGGAATACATCCTTTTACAACAAGTAGATTCTTATCAGAAACTACTTTCAACACTCTTAGGTTTTGTACTTTTACTTTTTCATTTCCCATTTGACCAGCCATACGCATACCCTTAAAAACTCTTGCAGGGTATGAAGCTGCACCAATTGATCCAGGAGCTCTTAAACGGTTATGCTGACCGTGAGTCGCTTGACCAACACCAGCAAATCCATGACGTTTAACAACACCTTGAAATCCTTTTCCTTTTGAAGTACCTGCAACATCTACAAATTCTCCTTCAATAAAATGCTCCACTGTAATAGTGTCGCCTAAATTGTAATCCTCTTCAAATCCTTGAAATTCGACAACTTTACGCTTTACAGCAGATCCTGCTTTTTTAGCATGCCCTTGAGCAGCTTTAGTAGCGGTCTTTTTGTCATCGAAACCAAGTTGAAGAGCTTCGTACCCATCAGCTTCTTTAGTTCTGACTTGGGTAACAACACAGGGACCTGCTTCAATAACGGTACACGGAATGTTCTTCCCGTTTTCGTCAAAGATGCTGGTCATACCTATCTTTCTTCCAATTAACCCAGACATATTTATTATTTATTAATTATTAATTTATTTTTATTTTCATGAAACCTAATTCAAAAAAACAGGGTCAAAATAAATTCAACCCTGAATATTATTTTGTTTCCGTTTTTCCTTCGCTATCAAGCTCCAGACATGTTTGCTAAGTTTTATAAAATCGTAATGATTTTTTTAAACTTAAACTTTAATTTCTACCTCAACACCACTTGGCAATTCTAGCTTCATTAGTGCATCAATTGTTTTTGATGAAGAGCTATAAATATCCAATAATCTCTTATAAGAGCTTAATTGAAATTGCTCTCTACTCTTTTTATTTACGTGCGGTGAACGCAATACCGTAAATATTTTTTTATGAGTTGGTAATGGGATTGGTCCCGTTACAACTGCTCCAGTGCTCTTTACCGTCTTAACAATTTTTTCAGCAGACTTATCTACTAAATTATGATCGTAAGATTTTAGTTTTATTCTAATTTTTTGACTCATTGCTCTTTTATTAAGCGTTAACGGTTCCTCTTGCTGCTGCAATTACTTCTTCTGATATGTTGGAAGGAGTTTCTGCATAATGTGAAAATTCCATAGTTGAAGTTGCTCTACCAGATGATAAAGTTCTTAGCGTGGTGACGTATCCAAACATTTCAGATAATGGCACTGTCGCTTTAATTACTTTAGACCCTGAACGGTCTCCCATGTCGCTTAATTGACCACGACGACGGTTAAGATCTCCAACGATATCTCCCATATTTTCTTCAGGAGTAAGTACTTCTAACTTCATAATCGGTTCTAATATTACAGCACCTGCTTTTTTTGCAGCCGCTTTAAAACCTAATTTTGCAGCTAACTCAAATGATAATTGATCAGAATCCACATCATGATACGACCCATCCTTTAGAGTTACCTTCATGCTATCTACTTCAAATCCAGCTAAAGGTCCATTCACCATAGCCATTTTAAATCCTTTTTCAACAGAGGGAATAAATTCTTTAGGAATATTACCTCCCTTAATTTGATTTACAAATTCTAAACCAGTTTTTCCTTCTTCAGCCGGCTCTAATGTGAATACAATATCACCAAACTTACCACGACCACCAGATTGCTTTTTATAAGTTTCTCTATGGTCAGCAAGACGCGTAATCGTTTCTTTATATTCAACCTGAGGCTTACCTTGATTAACTTCTACTTTAAATTCACGTTTTAAACGGTCTACAATAATATCTAAGTGAAGCTCACCCATACCAGAGATAATAGTTTGTCCCGATGCTTCATCTGTTCTAACTGTAAAGGTTGGATCTTCTTCAGCAAGTTTTGCTAAAGCCATACCTAACTTATCAACATCAGCTTTAGTTTTAGGCTCGACAGCAATACCAATTACCGGATCAGGAAAGTCCATACTTTCTAATATAATTGGATGCTTTTCATCAGATAAAGTATCACCTGTCTTTATGCTTTTAAATCCTACTGCTGCTCCAATATCTCCCGCTTCAATAAAATCAATTGCATTTTGTTTATTAGCGTGCATTTGATAAATACGAGAAATACGCTCTTTTTTACCAGAACGATTGTTTAAGACGTATGATCCAGCATCTAATCTACCGGAGTATGCACGAAAAAAAGCAAGTCTACCTACGAAAGGATCGGTTGCAATTTTAAATGCTAAAGCAGAAAACGGTTCATTTACATCTGGCTTTCTTGATTCTTCTAATTCTGTATCGGGGTTAGTTCCAACTATAGCATCTTTATCTATAGGTGACGGTAAATATCTACATACAGCATCTAGTAAGAATTGAACTCCTTTATTTTTAAATGCAGAACCGCATATCATAGGAATAATTGCCATATCCATAACAGCAGCTCTAAGTGCAGCGTGCACTTCTTCTTCTGTAATAGAATCTTCATCTTCCATGAATTTCTCTAGTAGGTTCTCATCATAAGAAGCAACCTCTTCTATAAGCAAAGCTCTGTATTTTGCGGCTTCTTCTTTTAAATCTGCCGGAATTTCAATCACATCGAATGTCGCTCCCATGTTTTCATCATGCCAAACGATTGCACGATTTTTAACAAGGTCAACAATTCCTTTAAAATCCATTTCTTCACCAATTGGAAGAACGATAGGAACCGCATTAGATCCTAACATTTCTTTCACTTGTTTGTTTACATTTAAAAAGTCAGACCCTTGACGATCCATTTTATTCACAAATCCAATACGAGGGACTTTATAATTATCGGCTAACCTCCAATTAGTTTCAGACTGAGGCTCAACACCATCAACCGCACTAAATAAGAACACCAAACCATCAAGCACACGTAATGAACGATTTACTTCCACAGTAAAATCAACGTGACCAGGCGTGTCAATTATATTAAAATGATATCCCTTTGAATCTGCAGATGGTTTACCATCTGCACTTGGAAATTGCCAAGTACAAGTAGTGGCAGCTGAAGTAATTGTAATACCTCTTTCCTGCTCTTGTTCCATCCAGTCCATAGTAGCAGCACCATCATGTACTTCTCCTATTTTATGACTAACTCCCGTGTAATATAATACACGCTCTGTTGTAGTGGTTTTACCCGCATCGATATGCGCAGCAATTCCTATATTTCTTGTATATTTTAAATCTCTTTGTGCCATTTCCTAGAATCTGAAGTGTGAAAATGCTTTATTCGCATCTGCCATTTTGTGTGTATCTACACGTTTTTTAACAGCCGCTCCTTCTTCTTTAGCAGCAGCTAAAATCTCTGCAGCTAATTTTTGAGCCATTGATTTCTCGTTTCTTTTTCTAGCAAACAAAATCAACCATTTCATTGCTGTTGAAACTTTTCTGTCTGGTCGTATTTGTCTTGGAATTTGGAAAGTTGCCCCACCAATTCTACGACTTCGAACCTCTACGTGTGGCATAACGTTTGACAAAGCGTCTTTCCACAGTTCTAGTGCGGTTTTTTCTTCATCTTGATTTTTTTCATCTACAATGGCGATTGCATCGTAAAATACTTTGAAAGCCACCGATTTTTTTCCATCCCACATTAAATTATTAACAAAACGAGTTACTAACTGGTCGTTAAACTTTGGATCTGGTAAAAGCGGTCTTTTTTTGGCTGCTCTTTTTCTCATGTCTTCTCTTTAAAATTTTTTAAATTTTACTTTTTAGGGCGTTTTGCACCGTATTTAGATCTTCGTTGCGTTCTACCCTCTACACCTGCTGTGTCTAAGGCACCACGAACGATATGATATCTAACCCCTGGCAAATCTTTTACCCTTCCACCTCTAACCAATACTATCGAGTGCTCTTGTAGATTGTGACCCTCTCCTGGGATGTACGCATTTACTTCCTTACCATTGGTTAACCTTACCCTTGCAACTTTACGCATTGCTGAATTTGGTTTTTTTGGCGTAGTCGTATATACACGTGTACAAACCCCTCTTCTTTGAGGGCACGAATCTAAAGCAGCCGATTTACTCTTCTTGGTTATTTTGGCTCTTCCTTTTCGTACTAATTGTGAAATTGTTGGCATATAAACTTTTTATATAATAAAATACCCTTTTTTAAGGGTTTGC
>SGZC01000091.1 GCA_004213605.1 Flavobacteriales bacterium | reverse complement strand
TATGCCAAATAATTCATCTAATTTTTCTTTGGAAATGGTATTTGACTTTTGATCTTTTAATTTATTTTCAATAATAAGTATTTCCTGTGCTAAAGTACCTGGTAAATTTTTTAAAGTATTAACTTTTTTTATTCTAATAACGTAAAAAATTAACAAGCAAATTATTATCAGAATACTGACAATATAATATGGTGAAATATTTTTTGTTTTAGGTTTATACAGTTCATAATATTCTTTACTTAATATAGATTCTCCTGAATTGACATCAAAAGATTCTATGTTTCCACTGTGATCTCTATAATAAACTCTAGAATCCTTAATATAGACGTATGAAAAACCATCAACAGATGATAATTCATCTAGTTTAGTAGTGCTTTTAAAAGAACCTAAAACTTTATCTAAAATACGGTATCTAAAATCACCATATTCTTCAATATATCCGTGTAAAGAGTAAAGATCAGAATCATATATATAGTTCCCTCTAAAAAAACCTAAATTATATTGTTTAAATAACAGTTCTGGTGAAGTTTTTTTGAAAGAATTTGTTTGAGTATATTCAAATTTTTCAAGATCTATCTCCCCAAAAGATAACTGCATTTGTGTATCAATTTTACTTGTTTCAAATTCTGAAAAATGATTTAAAAGAACCATAATTTTATTGCCTATTATCCAAGAATTTAAAACTTTTTTTACATCAAATGGATAGTTTTTTATTTTTTTTTTAACCCATTTCTTGCTTGGATAATCAAAGTAAATTAGCCCAGGAAATGCATTGAACAAACCTATTCCTCCATAACTATATAGGACATCATTGAACAGGAACAAATGTCTGTTATAACTATGACTCCAATCCAATTCCTCTGAAATTTTAAATACTCTAGGGTTATCACCTAAACTTATTTTAAATACATACAAAGTCGAGTTAGGATTGTAGTAAAGAGTTGAATCGTTTTTATAAACGATATCACTAAAAAAATGATTTTTAAAATCTAATATTTTTTCATTTATACCAAAGGATTTGATCTGGTTATGTATTTCTAATGTGTCAATGGCTTTTGGATTTTGAGAAAATCCGTTAAAAATATGCCATGACATGCAAAATAGTAATATGGTTTTTTTAAAAAACATTTACAAATATAAAAAATCAAAACTAAAATAGGTGAATATAGGTGGATCCTTTCGATTTATTAATTTATGTACAAGCAAAAGATAATATTATAATAGTTTTGATTTTTTTATTGAATTTGAATAATTATTCATTGCCTGAAAAACACTTATAGCGTTTGTATTTGAAGAATATAAAAATTAAGTGACGTATATAAATCATTGAATAGGTAAAAATAACAACAATAACTAACATGAGTGATATTAAACACCCAAAAGAAGTTGACAAACTTTACTATGACGAAGAAATCTCAATAAGTGAAGCTATAAGACTATGGGATATTTGGGAAAAATCAACTGAAGCAGAAAAAAAAGAAAACGCTTCTTATATTAAAAGTTTAGAAAAAAAAGCAGCAAAAAGAAACAATAAAACAAGTAAATCATCGGTAATAAAATCTTTAATTAAAAAAATAGGTTTATAAATTAAAATCCCTTAGTTACCTTCTTATATCTGGGTTTTAAGTTATCTTCCTTATGTATTAAGTTTTTTGTTTAAAACAATTAAGTTAGTTGAATAATTCTAAAATTAACAAATTTACATTCAAAATGAATTTTGTAACAAAACATTCGAATTGGGCACCTAGTCATAAGTATCAAGGGTATCTGAAATATGCACTTTTCATTTTGGTATTTATTAGTTTTCAACCGTTTTTTCTAGCACAAAACCCAAACCCAAGTACAACACTAGATGCCGAAATTTTAAATGAAATGAGTACGCGTCATTTTCCTGGCGCTTCCACTATTATTGTTAAAAATGGTGAAATAGTATGGGTAGAATCCTATGGATATGCTGACATAGTCAATTCATTAACTGTAGAGGACACCACTGTTTTTCTTTTAGCTTCTGTTTCCAAGCTGTTTACTGGAACTGCCGCTATGCAACTCTACGAGTCAGAAATCATTGACTTGGATGCAGACGTGAACAATTACCTCCCTTGGTCAGTAGATGTTCCTAATTTTACAAACGACTCCATTACTGCGCGTCAACTCATGACACATACCGCATCTATCAATGATAACTGGGGAGTCATGAGCACCTACTACGGCTATCCAGATCCAACAATTTCATTATCAAATTGCATGGAAAACTACTTTACGACTTCAGGATCTAATTATAACGCCTCTGATAATTTTTTGAATACAACTCCAGGTTCAACGTACAATTATTCAAACATGGGATCTGCTCTAAACGGTTATCTTGTAGAAGCAAGCACAGGTATTCCATTTGATGATTATTGTGATAATAACTTATTCGATCAATTGTGTATGGAAAATACCGCGTGGCACTTTTCTGATTTCAACCCAAACCAAGTTGCAACGCCACATTATTACCAAAACGGAAGCTACTATGCCATCGACCATTATGGTTTTGCTGACTACCCCAACGGCCAACTAAGAAGTACTGTTATGGACATAGGAAATTACATGATTGCCTTTTTAAACGAAGGTACTTTAGGCAACAACTCCATACTATCGTCAGCCAGCGTAAACGAAATGCTGTCTTTACAAATCCCGGATATAGATTCCGTAACGGGTTTAAACTGGTACAAAACGTTACTTTATCACAGCGGAGGCGAAGCGTTGTTATGGGGGCATAGTGGCGGAGAACAGGGTGTTTCCACATATTTGTACATAGACCCACAAAATGATATAGGAATCTGTCTTTTAACCAATGGTGAAGGGGATGGACTCTACATTTGTGATGCTTTATACGATCATGCTTTAAACATGGCAGTAAATAATAGTATTAGTCCTGATTGCGCAACCCTTTCGAGTTTGGACGACTTCAGCATTCGAAAAGACGAAATAATCATTTATCCCAATCCCGCTAATGATTATATTAGAATTCAAACGGATATAACAGAAGCTACTTTGTATAACCTTTACAACATGTCAGGTCAACTCATTTTATCGGGTAATGTAAATGGACCAAATCCTCTTATTAAACTGCCTCAACTACCCGTAGGGCTTTACATTTTTCAACTTGAAAACAAATCACCACAACTAATACAAATTGATTGATTCTTAAGAATTTAAAACTAGATAGGATAGTTTTTTCATTTTGTTTGATTTAGTAGTTCTGCTAAAATAGTCAATTTTTAAAAAACCATAAAGCACTATCGATGTATCAACTGTGTATATTAGTAAGTAAATTTTATTATTTTAATAATATATTATAACAATAACATACTATATTTGTAACGTAAAAACATATAGAGTTTGTCTTTGGAGGATATAAATTAATTAATGATAAAATACCCAAAAAAATAAATCACGTATATAGATCATTGTGATAGAAAAAAATAACAACAATAATTAGTATGAGTGATATTAAACACCCAAAAGAAACTGATAAACTTTACTATGACGAAGAAATCTCAATAAGTGAAGCTATAAGACTATGGGATATTTGGGAAAAATCAACTGAAGAAGAAAAAAAGAAAAACGCTTATTATATTAAAAGTTTAGAAAAAAAAGCTAAAAAATCAGCAAAAACCTACAATAAATTAAGTGACTTATTGAAAAAAGAACCTTTAACTAAAATTTTAAAAGTTAACAGAAAAACAAGTGGATGGATTACTTTTTTAGGATGGGTAGTTTTAATAGGTATTACTTTCTATATAATTATGGCTTCATCATCATTTGCTTAAAATAGGGTTTTAAAGTAATCTTGGTTTAAAGGTTGAGGTTTACTTGAAAATATATTATGATTAGGTTCTCCTTTTATAGGATAGTTTCTTCATTATAATTAAAAAGCTCGAACTGCACGCACATATTCTAGTCAATTTTAAAAAAACCATTTCTTATAAAAAAAGACACTCTTTAATTAGAGTGCCTTTCAAATAGGCTATTTTTTTTTTTTTTTAATTATAATACTATATTAGTATCAGATTTTCGTAATTATTTACCCCTATTTTAATTATGTTCTTAATTATTTAACAATAAAACTGATAAATAATTAAAAACACTAAAATTTTTAATCATGAAAAAAAATTACATATTATCGATTTTATCACTATTTATATTTTCAATTGGATATTCTCAAATATCCTCTTTTCCTCATACAACCACATTTGAAAGCGCTAGTGATATAAGTACAACAGCCAGTGATGTAAATTCAAAATGGGTTACAAGAACTGATGGCGACTGGACTGCATCTGAGATTTTGTGGACTAGACTCTCAGGATCTACTCCATCAACTAATACTGGACCTACAGCTGCACAAGCAGGTAGTTATTATGTTTATGTTGAAACTTCTGGATCTTCAAATGGCGACGACGCAGAGCTAAGTTGCAATTATGATTTTACTGGAAAAACTGAAGCATCAATTTCATTTAATTATCACAATTGGGGAGTTGGTAGTGGAGTTAGTACTGGTTCTGCACAAATGGCATTGTATGTCTATAATGTAACAGATTCACAATGGAGTAGTGCTTTATGGAGTAATGATCCTGGGGTAAATTCAGGTAGTAATACTTGGTATAGCCAAACAGTCGATCTTTCAGCATATGATGGTAAAAGTGTTCAAATTTGGTTTACATTAAATTCTAGAGGTTGGGCAAGTGATGGTGCCCTAGATAATATTGAGGTAACAGCATATACACCTAATGGTGTAACTGCTTATTTTGTAGATGATTCAGGGTCAAATTCAAATAACGGTTTAACTTCAGGTGCTCCTTTTGCCACTTTAGCGAAAGCTTTAAGCGTTTCTGACGATGCGATTGGTGTTACAATAAATATTGGTGCAGGAACTTATACTGAAGAAGATTTAACTATATCTAGATCAAACATAACGATCTCAGGTGCTGGATCTAGTCAAACCATTTTTGATGGTGACCTGGATGGAAGGTTTGCAACTATTTCGGCAAATAACACAACTATTCAAAATCTCCAAATAAAAGAATACGGAGTTGCATCCTCCTGTACGAGTAATGGATCTTGTGGTGGAGGCGCAATTCTTGTTGGAAGTTCTAAAACAGGTTTTGTAGTTAACAAGACTATATTTGACGGGAATATAACTAATGGTACATCTGGTGATGGAGGTGCAATTGAGTTTTTAACTGGTTCAACTTCGACAATAAATTCAACAATTTTTAGAAATAACAAAGCAGGTTCTGCAGCCTCATACCAGTCGGGAAGAAATGGTGGAGCTACCAAAGGGAATGGTAGTTGTACGGTCACATTTAATAATTGTCTATTCCACGAAAATGTCGCTCGTGGGTACTCTGGAGCGCATACTAATTGGATGAATGATGGGGGTTCTTCAACTTTTAATAATTGTACAATTGAAGGAAACACCCAATATGATTCAAGTAATTTCGGAGCTGTTAGTGCATTATATGGAACGGTAAACATGACAAATTCAATAATAAGAAACACAATCGATGGCTCAGCAGGAGCAGGGTCAGCAAGGGATATTTATTTTGTAACAGGAGTAAATTTGAATTATGGAGTAGAAGGTAGTTCATCACTAAGCGGAAGTAATTCAACAAGTGATCCATTATTTACAGACACTGCAAACGACGATTATACGCTTCAAAGTGGATCTGTTGCCATTGATGCCGGAAATTCAACCTATGCTCCTGCAGATGATATTAATGATTTAACAAGACCTCAAGGTCAGGCAGATGATATAGGTGCATACGAGCATGCCAACACCTGGGATGGCTCCTCTAGTACAGCATGGGCAACAGCTGCAAATTGGAGTGAAAATATAGTCCCAGTTTCTGGTAGATCACCAGTTATTGCCGATGTAGCTAATGATCCTGATATCTCAACAGCTGTAACATTAGAAGACCTAACAATACAGTCTGGCACTAGTTTAGATATAACCTCTACAGGCTCAATAACCCTTACGGACGACTTTACAAATAATAGCGGTACCTTGACGATTTCATCAGGAGGTTCTTTAATTGTCAATGGAACTGCTTCAGGAACTATAACTTATACTAGAACTTTAGGAAGTACCAACTGGTATTTAATGGCCAGTCCAGTGATAGGAGAAACCTATGACGACACCTGGGTATCAAACAACGGTATTGCTTCAAGCGGTAGCAATAGAGCTATTGCAACTTATGATACCAGTGATGATACTTGGGACTATTTTCAAGCGGGCTCTTCTGCTACCTTTCAAGATGGACAAGGCTATGCCATAAGACGATCTTCTTCTGGTACTGTTTCTTTTACCGGAACCATGAATACAGATAATGAGACTGAAACCTTAACC
>SGZC01000090.1 GCA_004213605.1 Flavobacteriales bacterium | reverse complement strand
AACGTTTTAATAAAGATCATAAAGCTTTTGAAGATGCTTTTGCTCGTGCTTGGTTTAAATTAACACATCGTGATATGGGACCAATTCAACGTTATTTAGGACCTGAGGTTCCTGAGGAAGAATTGTTGTGGCAGGATCCAATTCCAACTATTGATTATAAATTAAGTGATTCAGATATTAAATCTTTAAAGAAAATGATTTTGTCTTCTGGGTTATCAGTATCACAATTAGTTACAACCGCATGGGCTTCGGCTTCCACATTTAGAGGTTCTGATAAACGTGGTGGGGCAAATGGTGCTCGTTTACGTTTAGAACCACAAAGAAGTTGGGAGGTAAATAACCCTATTGAACTAAACAAAGTATTACAAGCATTAGAAGTTATCCAAAAGAATTTTGAAGGTACAATATCAATGGCAGATTTAATTGTATTAGCTGGCAATTTTGGTATTGAAGAAGCTGCAAAAAATGCAGGCTTTAACGTGAGTGTTCCTTTTACTCAAGGTAGAGGAGATGCTTCTCAGGAACAAACTGATATAGAATCATTTGGATATTTAGAACCTTTAGCGGATGGGTTTAGAAATTATATGAATTCCAAATTAAAAGTAGCAGATGAGGATTTATTGATAGATCGAGCAAACTTATTAACACTTTCAATCCCTGAAATGACTGTTTTAGTTGGCGGATTACGAGTATTAGGAGCCAATTATGATGGATCTGATTATGGTGTATTTACAGATCATGTAGGAAGCCTTACCAATGATTTCTTTACAAATATTCTTGATTTTACATACACGTGGAGTTCAACTTCAGAAGATAATAATTTATTTGAAGGACGCAACCGTAAGACTGGTGAAGTTAAATTTAAAGGTACGCGAGCAGATTTAATATTTGGTTCAAATACAGAATTAAGAGCTGTTTGTGAAGTCTATGGTGCTAATGATGGCAAACAAAGATTTGTAAACGATTTTGTGTCTGCTTGGATTAAAGTAATGAATCTAGATCGTTTTGATTAAATTTAATCTAAGTTATTTTTTAATTGTCTGATTTTAATATTTAATCCTGCAAAAAGTAGGGTAGTAAAAGGACTCAACCAATTAAAAATTGCATAGACAAAATAGTCAGCTACACCAACTCCTAAAACTCCTGACTGATAAGCTCCGCATGTGTTCCAAGGTATCAATACGGAAGTAACTGTACCAGAGTCTTCTAGGGTCCTACTTAAGTTTTCAGGAGCTAAACCTTTATCTTCAAATGCTTTTTTAAACATTTTTCCAGGGATTACAATGGCTAAATATTGATCGCTCGCTATTGCATTTAAACCTAAACAGCTAATCACAGTACTCGCAAATAACCCGAAAATAGAGGACGCAAGCGATAATAAAATTTGAGTTATTTTAGATAAAGCACCAATAGCATCCATTGTAGCTCCAAAAACCATTGCACAAATAATTAAAAAAATTGTCCAAAGCATTCCTTTCATACCTCCAGCACTAAATAAATCGTTTAGTTTTTCATTGGAGGTTATAATCTCAGTATCTATAAATATAGCATTTGCAATAGCTTTTAAGTTTGATGAAGCTAAGCTGCCCAGTATTTCTGGTTGAAATATAAGAGCAAATATAGCCGCTAAAGAAACCCCAACACTCAACGCTACCAAAGGCTTAGTCTTTGTTAAAATTAACGCTACAACAAAAAGAGGAACACAAAATAGCCAGGGTGTTACATCAAAAGTTTCCTTAATGGAAACTAATAATTCACTAATGTCGGCATTGCCAGTAGTTTCGATATTTAAGCTAATGATGGAGAATACGATTAATGTTATTATAATTGTGGGACCTGTAGTTAATGCCATATAACGGATATGAGTAAATAAATCAGTTCCAGCCATGGCAGGAGCTAAGTTGGTAGTGTCGCTCAAAGGAGACATTTTATCCCCAAAATAAGCCCCAGATATTACAGCACCCGCAACCATGCCTAATGATATTCCTAATGCTCCACCTATACCAACCAATGCAATACCAACAGTTGCAGAGGTTGTCCAGGAGCTTCCAGTTGCAATTGATATAATAGCAGCAATAATCACACAAGCTGGGAGAAATATAGTAGGGCTTAGTACTTGTAGGCCATAATAGACCATCGCAGGAATAATACCACTAATTAACCATGAGCCTGCTAGTGCCCCTACTAACAATAAAATCATTATGGGTACAAAGACGCTTTTTAAGTTTTTATAGATCTCCAAAAGCATCGTTTTATATGTTACTTTATTTAAAAAACCTATGATTGCAGCAACACCACCGGCAAATAACAAAAGAAATTGATTGGTGTAAGCGCCTAACCAATCTTGTCCTTCCTCAAAGAAAATATTATAGGCAAGCAATATCATTAAAACCACTACAGGTACTAAAGATTCTAAAATAGAAAGTTTCTCACCGGCTATTTTATTTTTTGGTATAAATTTAAATTCAGCGCGTTTTTTTTGTTCTTGCATGGTTTGTTTTTTTATCATGTAATGTTACGATTTTGAATAGAAGTTTGCAAGTGATACTTTGAGCCGAACGTTTTTATTAAACTGCTCAAAAACAAGAGTTAATTAAGTGGAGCTTCAGCAAAAACTATTCAAGTAATTTTACTGTACAATATATAAATTTGAATTTTTTACACAAACCTGCTTGAAAATTACAAAAATGAGTGAAAATTTAAAATTGAGTATTTAGTATTATTTAATAGTTATAAAAATCATAATATATTTAGTATGTGTAAAAAATTAATTAATTTCACAAACTTTTAATAATTAAAAAATATATTGCTATGAAAGTTAAAATTTTATTTTTTTTGGTCGCTATTCTTTTTTCTAATGGTATAATAGCTCAAAACTCACATCAACCCACAGGAACGATTACTGGAACGTTCATGGGAACTACTGGAAATTTAAAAGATTTTCCATTATATGATGTGAATAACTACAATCTAGACGCTTCAATCATTGTTCCGCAGCAAGTAAATGTTTTACCTCAAGAGGAAAACACAACTACCTCGCCAACAATAATACAAAACCTTCAAACAGAGCCGGGAGGAATCACCGCATTGCCAATATTGCAAAATTTTCAAGGGGCTAATCAAGGTCAATCAGGTTATTTGCCACCAGATCCAACTGGCGCAGTAGGACCAGATCACTATGTGCATTCTGTAAATTCAATTGTAAAAATATTTGATAAAACAGGAAACTTGGAATATGGCCCCGTCAGTCTAGGTGCTTTTTTGGGGATATCCTCTAATAATGGTGATCCAATTGTGATGTATGATCAATTAGCAGACCGTTGGTTTGTGAGTGAATTTGGAAATTTAGGAAGTAATTTAGGATTAGCCGTTGGAGTTTCAGTTACAAATGATCCCACAGGCGCTTACAATGTATATCAATTCGACATGGGATCTTTTCCAGACTACCCACATTATGGTTTGTGGCATGATGGATACTATGGAACTGCTAACTATTCAAATCAAGGAAAAACAGCAGCATTTGTTATGGAGCGAGATGTGATTTTAGCTGGTGGCTCAAACCCAAAAGTAGTGTTGTTTGATTTACCAGAGGTAGTGTCTAACCCAATCAATGTTAAGAGTGCAGAACCAGCAAATCTTCTAGGAACAGAGATTGATACCAATCTTCCTGGATATATAACCTATTTACAAGATGATGGATGGGCATCTTCCATAACTTATGACCATATAAAAGTTTGGGAAATTGATATGGATTGGAACAATGTAGATAATTCAACCATTTCAGACCCACTAGAAATCGCTACAGATCCATTTGATGCAGGTGAAGTTTTTGGGAACGGAAATGGAGCTATAAGACAACCAGGGACTGGCCAAAGACTTTCCGGTCATGGAGGAATTGTATCATTTGCAGCTAATTATAGACCTTTTGAAGATCATAACTCTTGGTTAATTACTTTTAATACGTTCATTGATGCAAATGAAACAGGAGGTATCCGTTGGATAGAGTTAAGAAATGATGATTTCAACTCCTGGGAGATATTTCAAGAAGGGACTTATTCGATAGCAGATGGTCATAGTCGTGTAATGAGTACCTCTGCAATGGATGCAGAAGGGAATATTGCCTTAGCATATACCACAGCAAGTGAAACTTTGAAGGTTTCGCTAAGGTATACAGGTCGTTTCGATGGTGATCCGCTTGGTCAAATGACACTTAATGAAACGGTTATATTTGATGGTAATGGAGTAAGAACTAATACCAATAGATACGGTGACTATGCACACATGACTTTAGATCCCGATAATTTTACCTTTTGGTCTACGGCCGATTATTTCCAATCAAATAATTATTGGGCAACTCGAGTAGCATCTTTTAGAGTGTTTGGACCCTTTGCTGACGATGTAGGTGTAAGTGCTATAAACGATCCTGTTAATGGTATTTTAACCAATTCTGAACCTGTTGAAATTAGTATAAGAAACTATAGTTTAGATCCTGTGAGTAATGTTCCTGTTGAGTTAAGAGTTGATGGTGATTTAATAGTTTCAGATACCTTTAACGGTACTATTAACCCAAATGAAGCGGTAACTTATGAATTTTCTCAAAGTGTAGACTTATCCAATCCAGGTCAAACCTACGTTATTGAGGCTAAAACAAACCTTAGTGGGGATGGATATGAACCTAATAACAATTTTGTAAAAGAGGTTAAACACCTCCTAACAAATGATGTTGGAGTTTATGAAGTAGTAGCTCCTCAGACGGGTCAAAATCTAGGGAATGAATCAATTACGGTTAAAGTAAAAAATTATGGAGCAGAAGATCAGTCTGGATTTGATATTCAATATATATTAGACTCTGGATCTCCCGTTATTCAAACTTTTGATAATACGATAGGTTCTGAAGAGGTTTTAAGTTTTACTTTTGATGTTGAAGGAGATTTTACTGAAGTTGGAGTTCATACGCTAGATGTAACAACTTCTTTAGGAGGTGATCAATTAGCCGATAATGATGCAATTTCAGTGGTTGTCGAAAATTTACTTTGTCTACCTGAAAGTAATTGTACGGTAGGGCACGGGTTTGATGTTTTTGAAATAGCCGGTATCAATAACGACTCAGAATGTAATGAAGATGGATATTCAAACTTTACTGACTTAATAGCTAGTCTAGAGCCAGGTAGTACAAACAATTTAACCGTAACTTCTAATTATGGAAATCAATATATAAAGGTATGGATAGATTTTAATGATGATTTTCAATTTACAGCAGATGAGGTTGTTGTCAATAATTATCATTTTGCAGCAGGTCAAGGTTCTGGATCTTTTACAGAAACATTTGATTTAGTAGTGCCAGCTGGAGCAACTATTGGAGAGCACTTAATGAGAGCTAGAGCTAGTGGTGTTGGAGTTATTTCTGATGATGCTTGTCAAGATATTAGTTTTGGTGAGACGGAAGATTATACTGCAAATATTGGCTCACTTGGGGTAGAAGATTATGAAATTAACAATTCAAAAATGATCATCACTTCTTTAGAAAACAACCAATTTGAAGCGATATTAACTACTGAATATGACGGTGAACTATTCTTAGCTCTTTACAACAGTTTGGGACAAAGAGTAGGTTTTAGTAAAAGAGTACCTAGAGAAGGAAATTCATTTAAATTAACTATAGATATGTCTAACATGTCACAAGGAGTTTATTTTGTAAGAATGGGAGGTCAAGCAACCACTGCGTATAAAACAGGTAGACTTATTGTAAAGTAATAATTCGTTTAGAAGAATAAAAAAAGTCTGTAATTTATTACAGACTTTTTTTGTTACCTATAAAAATGAAATTTTATTTCTTGATTATTCCAACGCTTACCATGCACTCTTTCATTGAATTGAAGGTGCGTTCAATATCGTTGTCTAAACCAATCGAGAATCGAATTATTCCATCAGTTAATCCCATTTCTTTTTGTTCTTCATCAGGAATTTCACTTGAAGTTGATGTGCCTGGAGCCGAAAATAGCGTTTTATAAAAACCTAAACTTACTGCAAGATATCCTAGGTTTTTGTTTTGCATTAACTTCATCAATGCATTAGCTTTTGATAAAGAACCCACATCAAGAGTTAGTAGGCCTCCAAAACCGTACTCCGGATTCATCATACTTTTAAAAATATGATGTGAGGGGTGTGATGCCAATCCCGGATATACCGTTTTTAATCCTAGCTTTTCAAAATGCTTTGCTAGATACAATGCGTTTTTACTGTGCTGTTTAATTCTTATGTGGAGCGTTCTCATATTTTTTAATATGGATGCTGCTCTGATGCTATTCATAGAGGGTCCAAGTAACATAGCAGATCCATCTATAACACTTCGCATGGAGTCAATTAATTCTTGAGATCCACAAACTACCCCACCCATCGTATCGTTTGTTCCATTTATAAATTTGGTGAGACTATGCAAAACTACATCTGCTCCTAATTTTTTAGGAGAAATAATCA
>SGZC01000009.1 GCA_004213605.1 Flavobacteriales bacterium | reverse complement strand
AAAAGATAACGTATGATAAATTCATAAAAGAAGCTTATAGTTAATTTAGTTCTACACGTAGTGTATTTAAGGTATTAAACTATAGTTCAATACCTTTTTTTTAGGGTAAACAAAAACAAAGTTGTTAAATAATAAACAACGTTAATTTTTTAATATTAAAAAACAAGTTTATGAAAAATAACAAAATAATCTATTTAATTTTCTTGATCGCTATCTGTCTTACTGTATTTGTAAGTTGTGAAGAAGAAGAAACTTTTGATTGTCCAGAAATAGAAGCCAACATTGGTGACCCTTGTGTCAATCCAAATGGTGAAGAAGGAACGATATCAGAAGATTGCGAATGTATAGTAAATGTTCCAGATTTTGATTGTCCAGACTTAGAGGCTAATTTTGGGGATGAATGTTTTGTTGATGACGGTGGTAACGGTACTGTGGGTATTGTATCAAAGGATTGCGAATGTGTAGTAGATGGTCCAGATTTTGATTGTCCAGAAATAGAAGCTAACATTGGTGACCCTTGTGAAAATCCAAATGGTGTTGAAGGAACGATATCAGAAGATTGCGAATGTATAGTAGATGGTCCAGGTTTTGATTGTCCAGATCTAGAGGCTAATTTTGGGGATGAATGTTTTGTTGACGATGGTGGTAACGGTACTGTGGGTATTGTATCAGAAGATTGCGAATGTGTAGTAGATGGTCCAGGTTTTGATTGTCCAGAAATAGAAGCTAACATTGGTGACCCTTGTGAAAATCCAAATGGTGATGAGGGAACGATATCAGAAGATTGTGTGTGTCTTAGTTAAAAAAGCCTAAAAATCATTATATTTATCGCGTTGAATTATATTAATTCAACGCTTTTTTTTAAATAAACAATAATCAAATTTATGAACTACGGGAAAGAGTTTAAAAAATTCGCCATTAAAGACCAAGGAATTAACAGCTTGTATTACGATGAAATAACAAGTAGTATGAATCCTATGGGTTTTACTCCAAATATTATTGAGGAACGACAAATGAATGCCGTAGCAATGGATGTGTTTTCGCGTTTAATGATGGATCGTATTATATTTTTAGGAACTGGTATCAATGATCAAATAGCAAATATTGTCCAAGCACAACTTTTATTTTTAGAAAGTACCGATGCCTCAAAGGATATTCAAATATATATCAACTCTCCAGGTGGAGGGGTGTATGCTGGTCTTGGAATTTATGATACCATGCAGTTTATCAAACCAGACGTAGCTACTATATGTACCGGTATGGCTGCTTCGATGGGAGCTGTCTTATTGTGCGCTGGTGCGCCTGGAAAACGAAGTGGATTAACACATTCCAGAGTTATGATACACCAACCTCTTGGAGGTGCTCAAGGACAAGCGAGTGATATAGAAATTACTGCTAGAGAAATTCTTACACTGAAAAAAGAACTCTACGAAATTATCTCTAAGCATTCTGGACAAAAATATGATAAAGTCTATGAAGACAGTGATCGTGATTATTGGATGAAAGCAGATAAAGCGCTGGAATACGGAATGATCGATGAAATATTAACCCGATCTTAAGGATAGCATAATTCAAAAATTAAGAATTAAAAAATGTCGAAAGAAGAATTAGAATGTTCATTTTGTGGTCGTAAAAAACCGGAAACCAACTTGTTGATAGCTGGGTTAGATGCACATATATGTGATCGATGTATTGGTCAAGCACATGGTATTGTTACAGAAGAATCAAATCATTCGTCCAATAACGAATTGACTGACGAATTGATGCTAAAAAAGCCAAAAAAAATAAAGGAATTTTTAGACGCCTACATTATCGGTCAGGATTATTCAAAAAAAGTAATGTCCGTTGCGGTTTACAACCATTACAAAAGATTGCTGCAAAAAAATACAGAAGATGATGTTGAGATTGAGAAAAGCAATATCATTATGGTGGGTGAAACAGGAACAGGTAAAACATTAATGGCAAAAACAATTGCTAAAATGTTAAATGTTCCCCTAGCCATCGTTGACGCTACGGTTTTGACAGAGGCTGGTTACGTAGGAGAAGATGTGGAAAGTATTTTAACACGATTGTTGCAAGCTGCAGATTATGACTTAGAAAAAGCTCAAAAGGGAATAGTTTTCATTGATGAAATAGATAAAATTGCCCGTAAAGGTGATAACCCTTCTATTACTCGTGATGTTAGTGGAGAAGGAGTACAACAAGCCTTGTTAAAATTACTAGAGGGGACCCTGGTGAATGTACCCCCAAAAGGAGGGCGTAAGCATCCAGATCAAAAATTTATCGAGGTCAATACAGAAAATATATTATTTATAGCTGGTGGAGCATTTAGCGGTATAGAGCGTAAAATTTCAAAACGATTGAATCTACAAGCAGTTGGATTCAGCGCCTCCATGCAGGAAGATGTTGTGGACATAGATAACTTATTAAAATACATCATTCCAAAAGATTTAAAAGACTTTGGTTTGATACCAGAAATTATTGGTAGACTTCCCGTTTTAACCTATATGAATCCCCTAGATTCAGCTACTTTAAGAGCAATTTTAACGCAACCTAAAAATGCCATTATCAAGCAATATGAAAAATTATTTGCAATGGATGAAATAGAATTTTCTATTAATGAAGATGCATTGGATTTTATTGTTGAAAAAGCGATAGAGTATAAACTAGGAGCTCGCGGATTACGATCGCTTTGTGAAGCTGTTTTAACGGACGCTATGTTTGAGATGCCTGACGGGAAAGAAAAGAAATTAGAAGTTTCTAAAGAATATGTTGAACAGAAACTCAATAAGTCTACGATTAAGAAATTGAAAGCTGTTTCTTAATTAATTTTTAGTAATTCTTCTAAAAAATCTCTTGAGTTGGATAGTCTAGGGATTTTATGTTGTCCTCCTAATTTATCGTGGCCTTTTAGCCAATCTTTAAATAGATTTTTTCTAGCAATATGAATTTTTGGAAAATTTAGTGTGGTATTATTATACCGTTTAGCTTCATAGTCACTATTGGCTTCTTGAAGGAAAGCATCTAATAATTGATTAAATGTGGAATTATCGTCCGGAAGCTTTTTGAACTCAATAATCCATTCGTGGGCTCCTTTTTCTTTTCCTTCCATAAAAATAGGACCTGCGGTATAATCAACTATCTCTGAATGCGTTAATTTTGAAGCCTTTCGCAATGCAGATTCAGCATTTTCAATAATCAATTCCTCTCCAAATACATTGATGTGATGTTTGGTGCGTCCCGTCACTTTAATTCGGTATGGGGCTTTATTGGTAAATCTTACGGTATCCCCAATTTTATAGCGCCACAACCCTGCATTGGTAGTTATGACAATGGCATAATTTTTACCTAGTTCAACTTCACTTAAAGGAATTATTTTTTCTTTGGAAGTGTTGTAGGTATCCATTGGAATAAACTCATAAAAAATCCCATAATCTAACATTAAAAGTAATTCTTTACTGTTATTCCGATCCTGAATGGCAAAAAAACCTTCGGATGCATTGTAAGTTTCATAATACCTAAAATTATTTTTTGGTAATAACTTTTGATATTGCTCCCGATAGGGATCAAAACTCACACCTCCATGAAAATAAGCCTCTAAATTAGGCCACACTTCAAATAAATTTTTCTTTTGGGTAGTCTCTAAAACGTTATTCAATAAAACTAGTACCCAAGAAGGAACTCCCACCAAGCTGGTTACGTTTTCATTTATGGTCTCGTCTACAACAGCTTGCATTTTAGTTTCCCAATCAGACATTAAGGAAACCTCGCTACTTGGAGTACTACTAAACTCTGCCCAAAAAGGCATATTATCTATTAATATGGCAGAAAGATCACCGAATACGGTTCCATTTTCCTCATACAACTCTTTACTTCCTCCTAGGCGTAAACTTTTACCCACAAATAATTCTGAATCCGGATTGTTGTTTAGGTACAAACACAATAAATCTTTACTGGCAGCATAATGACAATTTTCTAGAGATTCTATACTTACTGGTAAAAACTTACTTCTCGCATTGGTAGTTCCACTTGATTTAGCAAACCATTTTATGGGGCTTGGCCAAAAAATATTACTCTCTCCTTTACGAGCTCTTTCATATAAAGATTGATTGTCTTCATAGCATGTTACCGGAACTCTTTCAGCAAAATCTTGATAGTTGTTTATGCTTCTAAAATCGTACTGATTACCAATTTCAGTAGATTTTGCCTTATGAATTAATCCTTTTAAAAGTTCATCCTGTACATCAATAGGATATTTTAGAAATAAATCTATTTGATGAATTCTTTTTTTTAAAAACCAAGAGGCGATCGAATTTACTATTGGTAACGGCATTATTATACAGTATCTTTATGCAATAAAAATAATCAAATTATTTAGATGAATTATCAAGGTGTACTCACAAAAATGCAAACAGAATTGGGCACTCCCATCCAGTACTATATAGTGTTCAAAGATGATTTCCTGAATGTCAATCAATTACTTGATAAAAAAGTAAAGATAAGTTTTGTCGGATATCAATGTTTAAATTGCCAAAAAAGAAAAAAAATTTATCGCCAAGGCTATTGCTATGATTGCTTTTATGAAATTCCTCAAGCAGCTGATTGGATTATGCACCCCGAATTAAGTAAAGCGCACCTGAATATTGAAGATCGAGACTTAGAATATGAAAAAAAGGTTCAACTAAAACCACATATTGTTTATTTAGCCAACAGCAGTACGGTAAAAGTAGGAGTAACCCGAAAAACACAAGTTCCAACACGATGGATTGATCAAGGAGCTCACGAAGCTATTGAAATTGTCGAGGCCCCAAATCGTTATTTAGCTGGGATTACCGAAGTGGCACTAAAAAATTACGTGAGCGATAAAACCAATTGGAGAAGGATGATCACCAATAAAATTTCAGAAGAAAACTTAATGGAATGGCGGAATAAATTAAAAAAGCATATCCCCACAGAGGCCTTATCTTATTTTATTGAGAATAATCAAGAAACCCATATGGATTTCCCGGTTAAACAATATCCTGAAAAGCCAAAGAGTTTAAATCTTGTTAAAACACCAAATTTCGAAGGGGTGTTAAAGGGAATCAAAGGACAATATTTAATTTTTGAAGATCAAACTATTTTTAATGTGAGGAGTAATGAAGGATTTATTGTTTCGATAACCGTTAATTAGGAGTATTCTATCTCTTCTCCTCTCGCTAAACCAAATCGTTTCCTAAATAGATAGACTGCCAAGTATAAAAAAGGAGTATCTAAAGCTGCCACCAATATTTTAAATAAAAAACCACTTAATAATAGCGACGAGAACAATTTCCATTCAATTTTCCCAAAGCTACAAAGTAAAAATAGTACGGTAAAAGTATCTATAAATTGAGACAGAAAAGTTGAAAAATTATTTCTTAACCAGAGATGCTTTCCTTTAGTTAATCGTTTCCAAAAGTGAAATATCTGAATATCGATGTACTGCGCAAATAAATACGCCAACATTGATGCTAATACCGCAATGGCTGTAGCTCCAAATACCTTATTAAAAAGAGTGTCATTAATAGGACTCCATTCTGTTGCTGGAACAATCCCAGACACATATACAATTAGCATCGAGAAAAAAGATGCAAAAATACCAGCGGTTACGATCTGATTTGCTTTTCGTTTACCATATACTTCACTAATAATATCTGTAATTAGGAAGGTAATAGGATAAGGTAAAATTCCAACTGAAATTTCGAAACGGTAGAGGCCAAAAAAATCCCAATAAAAAAACTTCTGGAAAATTAAATTAGACGCCACCAAAGATGCAACAAACAAGGCTCCTAAGATGAGGTAAATTTTTTGAGCAAAAAGTCGATCTTTTACATTGAGTTTTGACACAAGATTTTAGTTTTTTTAAAGATACTTAAAAAGCTTTTACTTAATTTCGTTGTTCAGTTTTAAAAATTAATTTCATTAAATCACAGCACAACATATATCTTTCATTAGGGAGCAATTTAGGCAATAAATTTGATTATTTACAAGAAGCAATTGAGGCTATATTTGACAAAATAGGTTCCATTACGTCTATTTCACCTGTTTTCCAAACTCCCGCTAAGGGATTTGAAAGTACAGATTTTTTAAATTGTGTACTGGCATTGGAAACCAATATAGTGCCCGAAAAATTATTAGAAACGATACTTTCTATTGAGCAAAAAATGGGAAGAATCAGAAGTGTAAATAATAGTTATACTGCTAGGCCAATCGATATTGATATCTTGTTTTTTGATGACCAGCTTATTTGTTCAGAAAATTTAACAATACCGCATCCAGAGATTCCAAATCGTAACTTTATTCTTGAGCCGTTTAAATGTATTGCTCCAGATTTTGTGCATCCAGGATTAAATAAACGTATGGATCTTTTATGGGAGGAAACAAATGATGTCGATGCTATTATAGAAGTGCCGGAAGCATTAAAAAATCCTATTGAAAATTTTAATATATCTGCCTTTAGATATATAGCAATTGAAGGAAATATAGGGGCAGGAAAAACAAGTTTGGCTACGCAAATGGCTAAAGATTTTAGTGCTAAATTAATGTTAGAGCGATTTAAAGAAAACCCTTTTTTACCTAAATTTTATAAAGATCCAAGTCGATTTGCTTTTCCTTTGGAGATGTCTTTTTTAGCAGATCGATATCAACAACTTTTGGACGATCTGACACAATATGATTTATTTAAAGAGAATGTTATTGGAGATTATGATGGTTACAAGTCGTTAATATTTGCAAAAATAACGCTTCAAGAAGAGGAATATACACTTTATAAAAAATTATTTTATATGATGCATAAAGAACTTCCAAATCCTGATTTGTATATTTATCTATACCAAAACACCGAACGATTATTAGAGAATATAAAAAAAAGAGGGCGTGATTTTGAGCAAGATATAGAAGCGAATTATTTGCAAAAAATAAATGAAGGTTATATGGAATTTATCAGAAGTCAAGCTTCAGATAAAATTAAAATTATTGATATATCAAATTTAGACTTTGTAAATAATAGAGAAGATTACCTATCTATTTTAAAAGAAATAACCAGGTAGCTCAATAAAACTTTAGGCTTTTAATTTCACAAATAAATCCCAAATAACAAGACCACAACTTACTGAAATATTCAGTGAATGTTTCGTGCCGTATTGAGGAATCTCAACGATATAATCGCTCGCAGAAACAACTTCCTGTGCAACTCCTTTTACTTCGTTTCCAAAAACAATAGCATAGGTAGTGTTGGGTTTAGTTTTAAACCCTTCAAGCGATACGGATTCCTCAGCTTGTTCAATACTTACAACAGCGATACCCTCAGATTTTAATTGATGAATCAAAGCTAAAGTGTTGTCAACATGTTCCCATTCAACACTATCGGTGGCACCTAAAGCAGTTTTATGTATATCTTTATGAGGTGGTTTTGCAGTGATACCACAGAGGTAAATTTTTTCAATTAAAAACGCATCTGAAGTACGAAAAACGGAACCGATATTATTCAGACTTCTAATGTTGTCTAGAATAACAATTAAAGGGGTTTTTTTTGAAGATTTAAATTCGGTATTGTTAATTCTATTTAGTTCGCTGTTTTTTAATTTTCGATTCTTCATGACACAAAAATAATTTTATATACTACATAATTGGAATTATTTAATAGAAATATTGTTGATAAAAGAAATGAATTCAATCATAAAGCGTTTCAAATAAAATAAGATTTCTTTACTTTAGCTTATTATCTATCCAAATTATGGCAAAAAAAGAAACTCCTTTAATGAAACAATACAATAGCATAAAAGCTAAGCATCCTGATGCTTTATTGTTATTTAGAGTGGGCGATTTTTACGAAACCTTTGGAGAAGATGCCATACGTTCTGCAGGTATATTAAATATTACCTTAACCGCGCGGAATAATGGTGGTGATGGCGAAAAAATAGAACTAGCAGGATTTCCCCATCATTCCATAAACACCTATTTACCAAAGTTAGTTATGGCGGGTTGTCGAGTTGCCATCTGTGATCAACTAGAAGATCCAAAGCAAACCAAAAAGATTGTAAAAAGAGGAGTTACTGAATTAGTAACTCCAGGGGTGGCTTTAAACGATGATATCCTAAAATCTAAATCAAATAATTTTTTAGCAGCAATCCATTTCAATAGTACTAAAAAAAATAAAGATGAAATTGGAATTTCTTTTTTAGATGTTTCTACAGGAGAATTTTTAATTTCTCAAGGAAATTCTGATTATATCGATAAGTTAATCCAAAACTTTAAACCATCCGAGATTCTTTTTTCGAAACAAAAAAGAAAACTATTTGCGGAAATTTTTAGAGATCATCACCATGTTTTTCATTTAGAGGACTGGGTTTTTCAGAGCGATTATGCTGAAGAAGCTTTAAATAAACAATTCAATACCACTTCGTTAAAAGGATTTGGAGTGGAACGTTTATCATCAGGAATTATAGCTGCTGGCGCAGCATTACATTATTTATCAGAAACTAGACATCATAAGTTGCAGCATATTGCTAAAATAGCTCGGATTGCGGAGAATGAATATGTTTGGATGGATCGATTTACGATTGGTAATCTTGAACTTTACCATGCCTCATCTCAAAATGCAGTCACGTTATTAGATGTTATCGATAAAACGATATCTCCCATGGGAGGAAGGTTATTAAAACGATGGGTTGCGTTACCTCTAAAGAAGATAGATAAAATTACAAATAGGCATGAAATTGTAAGTTATTTGATAAAAAAACAACCGGTGCTTACAGCTATTCAAACCAATATTAAATGTATTGGCGATATAGAACGCTTAATCTCAAAAGTAGCTACTGGAAAAGTAAGCCCTAGAGAAGTGGTTCAACTAAAAAATTCTTTAGAAGCGATTCTTCCAATCAAGAAAGAGTCAGAAAATGCAAAAAATAATGCGATCAAGACTATTGGTAAAAACTTACAAGATTGCAAAATACTTAGAGAGAAAATTACCAACACTTTGAATGAGGATGCACCTGTATCGATACAAAAAGGAAATGCCATTGCTAAGGGAGTTTCAGAAGAGCTTGATGAGCTTAGATCTATCGCAAAAGGTGGAAAAGATTATTTAAATGAAATGTTGGAAAGAGAAACGGAGCGAACAGGGATCAACTCTCTAAAAATTGCTTCCAACAATGTATTTGGGTATTATATAGAGGTTAGAAATACACATAAAGATAAAGTCCCCGGAGAGTGGATTCGAAAACAAACATTAGTGAATGCAGAACGGTATATTACCGAAGAATTAAAAGAATATGAAATAAAAATATTAAGTGCCGAAGAAAAAATTGCTTTTCTAGAATCAGAGATTTTTAGCAAACTAATAGAATGGATATTACAATTTATTAATCAAGTACAACAAAACGCTCGATTAATTGGAGAATTAGATTGCTTGTGCTCTTTCGCTTCTTTAGCAATCGAGGCAAACTATACTCGTCCATTAATAGATGACTCTTTTAAAATTGATATAAAAGAAGGAAGACACCCAGTAATAGAAAAACAACTTTCTGCCGATCAATCTTTTATAGCTAATGATGTTTATTTAGATAGAGAAATACAGCAAATTATAATGATTACCGGTCCTAATATGAGTGGTAAATCTGCAATTTTGAGGCAAACAGCATTGATTGTATTATTAGCTCAAATAGGGTGTTTTGTGCCTGCAAAAGAAGCTCGACTTGGAGTGGTTGACAAAATATTCACAAGGGTGGGTGCTAGTGATAATATTTCGATGGGAGAATCAACATTTATGGTGGAAATGAACGAAGCTGCAAGTATTTTAAATAATATTTCTGAGCGAAGCTTGGTTTTGTTAGATGAAATTGGTCGAGGTACCAGCACTTATGATGGGGTTTCTATCGCCTGGGCAATTAGTGAGTATTTACATGAACATCCTTCCCGAGCAAAAACATTATTTGCTACACATTATCATGAATTAAACGAAATGACCGAAACATTTGATAGAGTAAAAAACTACAATGTTTCTGTAAAAGAGTTGAAAGATACAGTTCTGTTTCTAAGAAAATTGGTCCCAGGAGGTTCGCATCATAGCTTTGGTATTCATGTTGCAAAAATGGCTGGCATGCCTCAAACGGTTTTAGATAGAGCCAATAAAATATTAAAAAGGTTAGAAAAATCTCACTCTTCTAAAGAGCTCACTAATGAAATGAAAACGATAGCTAAAGATCAAATGCAACTTAGTTTTTTTAATTTAGACGATCCGCTTTTGGAGGAAATACGAGACGATATTTTAGATATCGATGTTGATATCTTAACTCCGGTGGAAGCTCTAATGAAACTGAATGAAATTAAAAGAATGTTGCTTTCAAATAAAAATTTAAAGCCAAAAAAATAAATTATTGTTGATCACTTTAGAAAAAATAGAATTAAAAAAGGCATGATTAATTAAAGTCATGCCTTTTTAAAATTAATATTTTATGAATTTAGCTTGTTCTAAAAGGTAAATATGGACTTTTTATCCATTTAACTAAACTGCTTACAATTCCATAAAAGAAATAATATATAGCTAAAGAAACATATAATTTTGCTAAAATAGCAACGACTCCAACATATTCCCATAATACAGCATAAAAGCCATTTGTAGTCCAAGCTTCACCAGCATTAGAAGTTGGATTCCAATTTGACCAATCAGCAAAAATACCGCCAATAAATTCAAGGTGTAGCATTTCTGTTAAAGCTGCTACGGCTGCCATTGGAAGCGTGTAGGCATAATCAACATTAGCTGTCCAGTTGGTCATAAAACTTTCTGAAATACTAAGCGTGGTGGCCCAATTTAGGGTCATACAGATTGCACCGAATAAAGCAACTAATGTTGCAACATAGCCTATTAGCTTAATATTAGCAATTGCTAGATCTCTAAATACAAAATCTACGATGCCGCTTTTGGATTCAGCCAAACTATCTCCTGTAGATCTTACGACCTGTGCGATAGGAAATGCAGCATACACCCAAATAATCATTGAAAGTATCGTGCTTAAAATTCCGATGCCTTCCCCCATGCCTCCACTCCAAATAGGAGAGAGAACATAAAGTAACGAGCTAATTAAAATAACAAATGCAGCAACGGTGTAAAAAGTACCTGTCCATTTCGCAATGTTTTGTTCTGAGCCTTCAACCATTGAATTAAAATTATTCATTGGTAGTTTACCGTTAATTGTTTTTGGAAGGTCTAAAACCTTTTTTAAATTGTTTTTCATAATGTTAAAGTTGTTGTTTTCAGGAATATAGCATATAAATATTACAAATAATGCAGAATCTTAACAAATTATTAACAAAATTATTAAATAAAATGTTAAAAAAATACAAACTTGATAAAAGCGTATTTTTGTCACTTATTAAAGTGATTTTAATAAATTGAAAAAAACAGTTTTAAATTCTTAATACGTTGACTTTAGGATTTAAATAAAATAGAATGGTTTAAGAGATTTGTAAAAAAAATCTTGACTTAATTATTGGACGAATTTTTATTCTTTTTTTCACTTAAATGTATTTTATAACCCAAACCATGTTCTTCTTTAGATCGAACTTCTAAATATATTTTTCTGCCAGCTTCGTTAAAAGATTTTGTGCTAGGAACTTTTGTTAAATCTCTTTTTTTGAAATTAGACAAGGGTATTGAAATCCATAAATCTGTGGAAGAAGTTTTAGCTAGGTCTCCCTCTATAAAAAAATCAAAAGCTGTTGATTGTATATTTGTTAATGGAATAGTAATGACATTATTTTTTAAAACAAGGCTACTATTGATATCTGCAAATTTGATTAGATCTAATCTTTTTTTACTAAAAACTATTTTTCCTGCATCTATTATAGGTTGAAAGTTTTTAATATCTAATTTTTTGATATCATAAGTTAATTTAGCCTTGATAGAATTATAATTGATACCATTTGAGTCATTCATGATCCCTTCAATATCTGCATCAAAATCAATAATCCCTTTTACTTCGGTGGGTTCATCTAGTTGATGATAACCGAAATTATTGAATGAATGTAGTAAATCTTCGATCCTAAAGTCTGTTATATTAAAAGTTGTCATAAAAGGGGTGATCAAATCTTTACTCATATCAATTTTTGCATTCATAGCTATTTTTTTATCATAATATAGACAATGGGTGTTTTTTAAGTTTAATGTATTAATATCATTAAAAAATAAAGTTGTACTTAAATCTTTTAAAGCTATATTTTTGTAGCTAAATTGTTTTAAATTTAAAGTCAGTATTGGTTTAAATTTTGAATGTAATTCTTTCAAAATTAGTTTGATATTATTCTTGTGGTTCGATTTTTTCAATTTAGTACTGAAAACATCTATAAAATTGCTGAAATCAATATTATTTGAACTAATATTAATAGATGAACTTACATTTTTTGTAGTGGCTGACTCATCAAAAATGTCAATAAAATTATCAATTTCACCATACAGCCTAATTGTTTCGTTGTCTTTTAGATTTAGCTCAAAATCATTTAAAATTGTTTTTTTATCCTTTAAACGTATGGATATGTTATTGAAAGGGAGATTTATATTTTCAGGTTTGTAACGTAAAGTTCCTTTGTCTACATTAAAGTTTATTTCAGCATTGTTCACAAATTCTCTTAGATTTCTTGCTTCATTTTTGAAGTCAACATTTAATTTATAATGTGCATCTGTAAAGAAAAACTTATTGTAATTTAAAATTTCTGCCCAATTTTCTATTAGTCCAGTTGCATTTAAATTTAAATCTATAGGCAATGTTTCCAAGCCAAATTCATTTTTTTTGGGGTTTAAATTTATTTTTATTTTACCATTTGTAGTACTTTCTTTATAATTTGCGTTTAGTTCGCTTATAAAAAGTTGTTGCTCTTGATATAGCGCATCGATGGAAATGTCGTTAAAGGAAAAATTAAAAAAATCTAACTCTTTTAAGTTGAAGGAGAGAGTTGGATTAAATTTACTGCCCAGAGTACTTATAGATTGTTTGATTTTACTAATATTTTTGCTTTTAGATTTTTTGTCATGTGCTCCAAAAGTTTTTAATAGGGATTGATAATTTAAATAATTAGAAGAAATAGTTATTTCAGAATAACAAGATTGGTTCATTGAATTAGAAGTAAATAATGAACCAAAGTTTACAATATCTCCTTTGACAATAAGATTGTCTTTGGAATCTAAGTCAACTATAATTTCTTTTATCTCGGCATTATTTTGATGTATATTTAATTCTAAATTAGGAATTTTATAGCGATCGGCGCCATGTTTACCTTTTACAGTTAAGCGCTTACTTTTAACAGTTACTTCAGAGGAGTTTATAATGTCTGAGACATCCTTAATACGACCATTATATTTTCCAACTAGTTTAAAATCACCTCCTGAAAAATCATAATCTGAGCTATTAATAATTGTATTTAACTCATTAATTTCCCCTTCAGCTTCATAATTAGCATTTAAATAGAGGGGCTTTGAAAACTCATTCGTTAAGGTGAGCTCGTTTATTTTAAAAGCAATATTGTTGTATACACCATTTAGATACTTAAATGTATGTGTAAGATTTTTTTTATTTTCTGGTATGGAACTATCTTCATGCACTCTGTTTTTGGTATTTCCTTTAAAGGCTATCCCTTTAAAATTCAAACGATCCTCTTTATAAATAACTTCATTACTTACAGTTTCGTAATTTAAGCTTACTAAAGTATTATCGTTGTGTTCAAATTTCCCTGAAATATCAGCAGTCAATTTAAAAGGATTTTTTATATGAATTATCTCTATCTTATCTACAATATTTTTTGGTAGTAATGCTATACTTTTTTTGAAGTCAGTCTTTTCAGAAGACAATGAAAATTTAAATTTTTTATTTTTAAAATTAATAAATGCTGAGATATCAAACTTTTGTTCTCCAATTTTCATTGAAAAATCAGGAATCAATAGGAGTTTTTCTGAGACGTTGATAATCGGCTTAAAATTTCCCACACAACGAGTATTATTAAAAAAAGTCCCTTTTTTTAAATTCAACCCCATTTCTTTCATGAAAATATCAAGGTGAAGTTTTGGGATTCTTTCCTTCTTTAAGTCTAGCGTAAAATCTACGTTATTTAAATGCGCTGTTATTTTTTTATTTTTTATTTTTTCAATAAAACTAAACTCAATATCTTCGATTACAAAGTCAATGTTATGACCAATAATATTTAGATTAGTTGGGGTTTTACTTTTTTTAGATTTGGCTTCAAAAACATAAGCGTTGCTGTACTGATCTTCATTTGTAAAAATTGACACATGCCCTCTTTTAGCTTTAATAGATTTGATTTCTATTGTTTCATTCCAGATATCAACAACCGATAAAGAAGCGCTAAATTCATTTAAAAACAACGCGTTGATTTTATGCTTTTCGTACAAAGTGTCGTTTATTGAAAGATTGAAAATTGTTACATCAATTGCAGGAAATTTCTTTAGTGAGCTTATTGATAAAGAATCAAAAAGAATTTCCCCTTTACTTTTCTCATTGAGTATGTTTTCTATTTTTGTAGCGAGTGCTCCTTTATGTTGTTCAAAATAATAGCTTATTCCAATCAATGAAATAATAAAGAGCAGCAGTACAATACTACTAAAAATCAAAAATTTAGGATACTTATTTTTAATGATATGATTTTTTGATAGTTATAAAAATAAATAAAAATATTTTTAGTTAGATTATTAAATTCAATAAAAATCAACTATGAGTTTTAACGAATTAAAGATTTTTTTCTAAATCCAATCACTTCCCAGACAAAAAATCCAATAACCGCCAAATATTCTAGTGCTACTAACCACAAATTTTCAGAAGTTACATCGCTACTATAAGCTCCATAGCTTAACATCACAAAAAAACTCCAAATTGTTGCAAATTTATATTTTGTAAATACAGAGAGTAGTAATGGGCTAGCAATGTACCAAGGATGTACCGTAGTAGAAAATACAAAATATATAGAAACCCCAAACAATAAGGTGATCATAAGCTGCGGTGTAGATCTATTCTTCTTAAAAAATGTCAGTAATAAGATAGATAAGATGATCAATAAGGGAAGAATTTTACCAATAGTTGCGATCATATTCCAACCTACAATTTTAAATCCAATCCAACGAAATATATAATACATACTCGCATTGAATTCAAAATCTTGAAACCATAAAGTGAGTGTTTCCAAAAAATTATTTAAAAACAGAAAAGATAAAAAGGGAGTAAATGTAAGTAGTGTTGTACCAATAATTAAGAGGTAATAATAAAAGAGTTTTTGAATATATTTATTGAAATTAGTTACAAACCATTTATAAAATAAAGGGAGAAATAGCAATGGAATTAACTTAACTGATACAGCAAGACCGAACAAAACAGCAGATTGAATCCATTTTTTTAAGTGTAGAAAATAAATAGAAGTAACTAAGAAAAATAACATCACCCCTTCAAAATGAAGATTGCCAGTTAATTCGATAATGATAAAAGGGTTTAAAAAGTACCAAAACAATTGATTTGGATTTAGATTTAATTTTAAAAGTAATTTTCTTCCGTAGAAAAGAATACCTATATCTGCAAGAATAATAAGAACTCGCATAACGATGACAGAACCCAAAATACTATTGCCAGAAAATAAAGCAGCTAATAAAAAGCATAGTTGATTAACTGGTGGATAATTACTGTAGTGTCCAGCATTTAATTGTCCCATTCCATGATACAGCTCTTCTGCTTGATGTATTATTAAATTTAGAGGTTTCTGGTCTCCGTTGAGAAAATTTTCCGGAGTAAACAAATACGGACTGATCCCTTTAAAAAGGAGTCTTCCATCCCAAATAAAACGATAAAAATCCTGTGATAAGTTTGGTAGGCTTGCTATAAAAATAAATCTAAAAATTATTCCTATAATAGCGATAAGCCAAAATCGATCCCTATTAATTTCTAGAATTTTATAAGTGATATAGAATAATGCTCCAAATAAAGTGATGAGTCCAATAAAGTCATTTCGGCTTAAATCATAACCAAATTTCACATAGAATAAAAAACCTAGAGAAACTAAGAGCAGGGTAGTACTATTTCTTTTGAATAAATTTTTTAACACTTCAAAAAATTATTATAAATATAAACCCTAAGGTTTTAAATTATACGCTTAATAATACGCAATTAGTGTTGCCATTCAGCCACAAATAGATTGGTGTCTCGGCCACCACCGTTATTTCTGTTTGATGAAAAAACTAAGTATTTTCCATCATTTGAAAATACTGGAAACGCATCAAAAGTCTCACTATGTGTTATGCGTTCTAAATTTTTTCCGTCAATATCAATCATATAGAGATTAAAGGGAAAACCTCTCTCAGCCTCGAAATTACTCGAGAATAGTATTTTTTTTCCGTCAGGTGTAAAAAAAGGACTCCAGTTTGCATTTCCTAAATTGGTCAGTTGCTTCATATGACTCCCATCAGCATCACAGATATAGAGTTCCATGTTGGTGGGTTCTACCAGACCCTCTGCAAGTAACCCTTTATACTTTGATATTTCTTCTTCAGTCTTTGGTCTTGAGGAACGAAATATTAATTTAGTTCCATCAGGTGAAAAGAAAGCCCCGCCATCATAGCCCAATTCGTCCGTAATTTGTTGAACATTACTCCCATCAATATTCATTGTATACAGCTCCAGGTCTCCACTTCTGGTAGAGGTAAAAACTATTTTATCTCCCTTTGGAGAAACAGTTGCTTCTGCATCATAGCCAGGTTCGTTTGTAAGTTGCCCTATTATGGTCCCTTCTAAATCTGCAACAAATATGTCGAAGCTATCGTAAACAGGCCATACATATCTTCCATTTTTTCGGAGGGGTACTTCTGGACAATCTTTATTAGCTAGATGTGTAGATCCATAAATAAAACTTTTATTATCTGGAAGAAAATAGGCGCAAGTAGTTCGCCCCATACCCGTGCTTACCATTGGAGGTTTACGGTCGTTTTTGAAGGTATCGTCTGCATTCATTAAAAACATTTGGTCGCATTCTAAGCCCCATTTTTTATTATTGGATTGAAAGATTAATTGCGCATCGTCAAAACTCCAATATGCCTCTGCATTATCACCTCCAAATGTTACTTGCCATAACGATTTAAAATGTTTTTCTCCAGGAAAAATTAATGAATCTTTATGGGATGTTTTATGAATGTTACTTTTATGTTCTTCGGTTATAGGTAGTTCCTTAATTCTAGTTTCTTTGCAAGAGAAAATCAATAAAACAAGTAATAATGTTGGTATTGGTTTCATTTTTAGATTAATTTTGCACAAAAATAACGCTTTAGAATTTTTAATAACAATGATAATTGTTATTAAAATTAAAAATTAATAAAAAAAGTATCGATGAAAGGATTTTATTTAGTTGTAGCTGTATTGGTTTTTTTTTCATGTAAGAACGATGTTTCCATTCAAGAAGTTTCTATGAAAGAAGATGTGTTTTTTTTAGCAGATGACGCTCGAGAAGGTAGAGAAACTGGTTCAGAAAAAGAAAGACAGTCGGCGAATTATTTGGCTAAAAGATTTAAAAACCTAGGATTAAAACCCAAAGGTGTAAATGGGTACTTGCAACCTTTTATATTCAAACCAAAAACCAACCCACACGGAGAAGCTACCTATCTAGTCAACAAAGAAGATAGTACAATTACAGGTCTAAATGTGATAGCCCTTATCGATAACAAAGCAGCGAATACGATCATCATTGGAGCTCATTATGACCATCTTGGTTTTGGTGGTGAAGGTTCTCTTTTTAGAGGAGAAGAACCGGAAATTCACAATGGAGCTGATGACAATGCAAGTGGAGTAGCCGTAATGCTAAATCTAGCAAATAGGTTAAAAGATAAAAACCCCAATAATAATTATTTATTTATCGCCTTTTCTGGAGAAGAAATGGGCTTACTGGGATCAAATTATTTTGTAAAAAATCCAACGATTGACACAAAAAAAGTAAATTATATGATCAATATGGATATGGTGGGTCGTTTGAAAGAAGATAAAACGCTAGCAGTCTATGGAGTGGGAACTTCTCCAAAATTTAAACAAACACTTTTCGCGAACAATACCGATTTCAAACTTATTGAAAAAGAATCGGGGGTTGGTCCCAGTGACCATACTTCATTTTATCTAGCAGACATTCCAGTGCTTCATTTTTTTACTGGACAACATGAAGATTATCATAAACCTTCTGACGATGCGGAAAAACTTAATTATGAAGGGATGGAGGCCATCTCTACTTTTATCATGAGTATTATTACAGATCTAGACAATGATCAGCAATTGGTATTCAAAAAAACTAAAAACGAAAGCGAACAAACACCCGATTTTAAGGTAACTCTTGGCGTAGTTCCCGATTATCTTTTCGATCAAAAAGGAATGCGTATTGATGGAGTAAGTGAAGATCGCCCAGCTCAAAAAGCGGGTATGATGAAAGGTGATGTGGTGGTTCAGGTTGGAATCTATAAAATCACAGACATGATGAGCTACATGAAATCACTTTCTAAATTTGAAAAAGGCCAAACCACAACAGTTACTGTTCAAAGAAATGGAGCGCCACTCGAGTTGGAAGTTATTTGGTAATTTTTTTATCGAATTCGAAGCGTAATTAAGGGTAAAATAATTCCAATCGCTGCGACGGCCAAACCTATACTTTTCCCCAGTAATGAACCCAATAGAATACTCATTGTTATTAAGTGAAGCGGGGCTAATGTAATCATCAATGCATATCTAAAAGTTCCCATAAATTCCTTTTCATTAATTTTAGGAGAGGCTACTTTTTTCCAGATGAGGTAGGGAGCAAAATAAAATAACTTAATTAAAAAAATCAATGTTAAATAGATAACAGAGGATTCTTTTTTCTTTTTTCCTGTATATTTAAAATTATTATTTAAACATTCATTTACTTTAAATGGAAGCGTAAAATCTACATTTAGTTTCTCTAAGTTGTTTAAGATCAATTCGTAGTCGCTGATGCTATTTATATGCGTAGTCAAGGTCTTTAATTCGTTGGATATTACCTGGTTTAAGCCTAACATATCTAATTGTTCACCATTCCAATAGTTATTAGGAGAAATAGCATGACCAAAATAAATAGACATGGAGTCCCCGTATTTGGTGGGAGATTGGTAATTTACACCTACTGGAATTATTAAAATTTCTGTAGCGGGATAGTCTTGTAACGTTTCCTCAATGATTCTAGCAGCTCCTTTTTTTAAAGGCCTTACTTTTCGATGTAAGGAGTGGTTTCCTTCCGGAAATAATACAATCGATTTTTTATCGCGAAGTAATTGACTACATTGTTTAAATATGGCTTTATTTTTTTGAATACTACTTACTCCATCAATCATTCTGTATACAGGAAGCATTTGCAAACTATTTAAAATAGTTGCAACAGTTCTATTTTTAAATACAGCAGCTCGAGTTAAAAAGTGATTTTTTCGATTGCTTTTTACGGTTAATAGGAGTGGGTCCAATAACGCATTTTGGTGATTTGCTAGAAATAATATTGCCTTATCTTTTGGGATTTTTTCCAAATAAACAGCTGTAGTTTTTCGATAGTAGTATTTAAAACCCAGGGTTAGGTAAAGCTGTACAAAATTTAACCAAAGTAATCTCAAAATAATAATCGTTTTAAATTTGTTTTTTTGACCAATAGGTTGCTAAAAAAAGACCAGAAACTATATGCCATATACCCCAAAAAGCAGCCAATAAAGCCATTCCTCCTAATCCATCAAAAAAACTAAAAATCAATAATAATCCTAATCCGGAATTTTGAATTCCGGTCTCAATGGACAATGTTCTTTTATTTTGTTTACTTAATCCAGCTAGGTTAGCTACGCTATATCCAACTGTTAACGCCAGTATGTTATGAATAAACACTATAAAAAAAACATAATGAATATAATTTTTAAAGATGTCTATATTTTTAGAAAATGCTAAAACAATTAGCACAATGAAAAATAAAATAGAACCTATCTTAAAAAAGGCACTTGTTGTAGCTGCAAATTTCGGAAAATAACTTCGAACCAGCATTCCAAGAATTAAAGGCAATCCTAATAATAACGAAATTACTTTAGCCATTTCAAAAGGAGATAATGATATGGTTTGTATCAAACTAGAAGTTGGCTCGTAGAGACTGGACCAAAATTGAAAATTAAATGGAGTCAATAAAATCGCCATTAATGTTGCAATAGCTGTTAAACTTACCGATAGTGCAGCGTTCCCATTAGCATAATTACTCATGAAGTTAGAGATATTACCTCCAGGACATGCGGCTACCATAAACATTCCTAATGCAATACTGGGGATTGGTTTTATAATGAGAACCAATAAGAATGTAACTGCAGGCAACAAAAAAAATTGAGAAAGAAAGCCTATTATAATACTCTTAGGCTTTTTAAAAATTCTTGTAAAATCTTCAAGCTGGATATTAAGGGCCACACCAAACATAATTACCGCTAGTGTTAAATTGAGAAAGAATAAACTTTCTGAATCAAAATTTAATTTAATGGAGTCCAGTTCTTGCATTTCGAATTTAAAAGTAATCAAATTGTTAAGCTTTGTATTTAAAAAACTTAAAAATTTCTTGCCAAAGACAGCGATACGTATAAATGACTTTCTGTAGTGTTTGTTTCAGCACTCTTAAACTTATAAGATAGTTTGATGTCTGATCTTCCTCTTCTAAGATGAATATCGGTACTTAATAATAATAAATGATGCAGAGGGTCTACTAAAAAAATAGAGTTGTCTCCTATCAGATTTCCCTCTAACATGGTATTGTGCGCAACATATCGATATCCAACATTTATTCCCAAAAAGAATTCATTTTTAAGAACTCCAAGTTGGTGGTATGCAGCGGTATGTAAAGTAGGATTTCTTTTCCCAATAAAAAATAAGATATCATTTTGAAAATAAATTTCCTTAATACCAATTGCTGTGCTAGGAGCTACTGCAAAGTACACATTAAACGGATCGGTATGTAATTCCCATTCTTTTAAATATTTAAAATAACAATTATTTGTAAAATTATTTTCAATTTGTCCCACCCAAGAGGCGATTCTTGAATCTGTTGCAGCGGTACTATGAAACAGGTTTTGCAACCACTCTCCTCCTGAAATTTTACCTGTCACACCAAAAGAATAAATAAAGTCAAAAATCCAATCTTGTCCGGTAATGGTATGTTCAAAGTTGATAGCTAGGTAACCTCCATAGGGTCTGTCAAATTTTGAAATATCAGTTTCTTCAAGGAGTGATGGAGTGTAAACTTCTTGACTTAAAAATAAACTGTTTTGTGTTTTGTTTTTTTTGTCTTGCAATAACCATCGATAAGAAATAAAATTACCTGTTGTATAATACTTATCCGTAAACTGAAAAAAGTCATTGTCGTGACGTAATTCAATTTGATGATTTCTTGTATTTTCACGACTGATACTGTCTTGAGTTTTTTGACTATAAACAAAAGATGTAATCAGTGAAAACAGAATTAAATGGCCATATTTAAAAAATTTACAGGTGATTACTTAGGTATTATTTGTTAGGCTTTTAGAAAACACAAAACTAAAACCGATAAAAAGCATTAAATGAAAAGGAAATAACCCAAAGTCGCCACCTTGATTTCCAACAACAAAAGCGCTATACATTCCAAAAGCAAAATAGATAGCGAGCAATCCTTCCATTATTACATTGACGGGTATATTTTTTGAAATATACTTGTTTTTTTTCCAATTGTTTTTCCTGGACTGTGTATTAAATTTTGGAGTTCTAATAAAGTCACTTTTTTTTCCAAAATGCCCTTCAAGTACTGCTAATGAATTATTTAATGAAAATCCCATCGCAATTGTAAAGAACGTAAAAAATAAACGGATATATTTTAAAAATTGTTTAAAACCACCTCCACAAGTTGTTTTAAAAGCAAACCAATAACAAATAAAAAATATTAAGGTACTGCTGATAAAAAAGCTCATCGCAAAAAAATAATATTTTAAGTGTTCGTATTCATTTTTTATATACAACATGGGGATGCTTAAAATAGCTACAATCAAGATGTTTAAGAACATGGTGCTGTTTAATAAGTGTAATATTCCATGAAGTTTTGATTTAAATGGAAGTTGTTTATCCTTTATAACGCGATACATTAATTTTTGAAAATTTTCTGCACCTCCTTTATTCCACCGAAACTGTTGCGACCTAGCAGCACTCATTATTAAAGGTAACTCAGCAGGTGTTTCAACATCTAATAAGTATTTAAACTTCCAGTTTTTTAATTGTGCCCTATAACTCAAATCTAAATCTTCAGTAAGCGTATCGCCTTCCCAGTTACCCGCATCTAGAATACATTTTTTTCGCCAAATTCCGGCTGTTCCGTTAAAGTTAATAAAATGATTCTTGCTATTTCTCCCTACTTGCTCCAATGTAAAGTGAGCATCCAAGGCAAATGCTTGAACTTTGGTTAGAATTGAAAAATTTCTATTTAAATGTCCCCATCGGGTTTGAACAACCCCTATCTCATTATTTTTAAAGTAGGGAATGGTTTTTTGTAACCAATCTTTTTGAGGTAAAAAATCTGCATCAAAAATTGCAATAAATTCTCCTTTGGCAATTTTTAAACCTTCCTTTAAAGCTCCTGCTTTAAAATTTTTTCGATCAGTCCTTGTTACATGAGCTATGTTAAGTCCTTTTTTCTGGAGTGATAAAATTTGCGCCGAAGTTTTTTTAAAAGATTCATCTGTAGAATCGTCCAATACCTGTATTTCGAGCTTATCAGTAGGGTAATTAAGAGCAGAAATAGTGTCTAATAAACGATCTATTACATACCATTCATTATATACCGGTAATTGAATGGTTACAAAAGGTGTTTCTTCTTTTTTTGAAAGGTCAAATTTTTCACATTTAGAAATCTTTTTGTTAGCGTTCAAAAAATTAAAAAGTAAATTTAGTTGTGCCAAAGCATACACAAAAATGAGGATCAAGGCAATTGAATATAGTGCTATGATTAAAGTTTCTAAAATCATTTAACAAATGAATACTTAACTATCCAATATAAAATTTTAATACCTGCAAATATAGCACCTTTTAGGGTTCCTGATACCTTAGAAATGCCAATTCTATTTCTATATTTCATAGGTATTTCTGTGTATAAATATTCTTTTTTCAAAGCTTTTAACTGCATTTCAACCGTCCAACCGTAAGTTTTATCTTCCATTTGCAAGGCAATCAACTTATCATACTTAATAGCTCTAAAGGGACCTAAATCAGTGAATTTCGAATTATACAACCAAAACATTAAGCGGGTTGCCAACCAATTTCCAAAAATTTGTGCCGCTGTCATCGATCCTTTTTCTCTTAACTTTTTTGATCGTGCCCCCACAACAAAATCAATTCGATCAGCGATTATGGGCGCGACTAATTTGGTTAATTCTTCAGGGTAGTCACTATAATCTCCGTCTAAAAAAACAACAATATCTGGTGGAGTCGTTTGAGATTTTAGGTAGGACATTCCTTTTAAACAAGCATACCCATAACCTCTTCTTTTTTCCGTTAATACAGTTGCACCATTTTTTTTTGCCTCTTCTCCAGTTTTATCTGATGAGTTGTTGTTGACCACCACAATCTCATCTACTATAGAAGGAAGGTCTTGAATCACTTTAGCAATCGATTTTTCCTCGTTATATGCTGGTATAATTACCTTTATTAAGGGATTCAATTTTTTATGGGGTAATGTTAAGTTCTTTTTGTTGAGCTGGGACAATGTGCTTATCAAAGTACCATGAGGACCATTTTTCTAATGTCAAAAATAATCCAACACCAGCAAATAAAACGATGGCAATTAGTAGGATTAAATTTCGTTGCTTTCTTTTATTATCAATTGAACATTGATTTTGTTTTTTTCGAAAAGAATAAACACCATAAACGCCAATACAAAAAGCGAGTCCTTTTAATAGCCATGCCCCCGTACCAGAACTTCCATCTTCATTATAAAAAAAGTCAGCAAAGGAGATAGCATACACACCGCTCATAATACCAAACATAAACAAAACTGCAGGCGCTACACAACATAAGATTCCTGCAATTGCAGCGCTTATAGCGTATTTTAAGCTCCATTTAATAAGATTAGGTTTTTTTTCAGCGGCCATTATTCTTTGTTTTATACAATCCAAAGTTAATCAATATGTTTTTAGAAAATGTTAAAACCACCACAAAGGAATTAGAAACTAGTAAAAAATATAAGCCTTAAAAAGTGAAATTTGTTTATACCTTTTAATATTCTTTAAGAAGCGATGTATTTTGAGTAATAGCGATATAATGTAGCCGCATCAGCGCCTAACCATTTTTTCATATAGATAATCCAAAAATGATATTGTAAGGTCCAGATGCCTTTTCGGTCGTACAATCTTGCCGAGGTATAAATCCATTTTTGGATCACTGTAAATTGATTTCTCTTATAAAGCTCTTTAATTAAAATTTGATCTTCGTAAATTATAAATTCTTCATTAAAACCTCCAATTTCATCAAATAAAGTAGCAGTAATGTATTGGCTTTGATCGCCTCCTCTACAAGCGCTCCAATTAAATTGAGTAAACCAAGAGGCAAGTTTTAACCACCAATGCGAATGGCTAAATTTCATTTTAAAACAACCTGCCAGATTTCCTTTTTTGACTTTTTCGATAATATATTGGTCGAAGTTTTTGGGAGGATAACTATCGGCGTGTAAAAAATATAAAACAGCACCACTAGCATGGAGCCTTCCTTGGTTCATTTGTTTAGCTCTGCCGCGCTCCGAAGGTATTAGCACTATATTTGGATGGTTTTTGATAAAGTTTTCGATTTTGCTGACAGATGCATCGGTACTTCCACCGTCTACAATAATAATTTCAATATTATTTTTTTTGGAGCAATTTTGATCCAAATATTCGAGTACAGAAACAATTGTTTTTTCTTCATTTAATATGGGGATGATGATCGAAATTTTATTCATTTAAACCCCAGTTATAGTCCTTAAAAGATATTGTTGCATCGCTCGCAATACGAATATCAGCAAACTTGTTTAAAAAATAAATCAGGCTTCCTTCTTGCTTAAAATCCTTTGCAAACCATTTAAATATTTTTGAAAGTTCAACCGCATCTGTTGTCAATTCATTTTTCGTGGAATCTGCCAAAAACTCTTTGCTAGCCTTGTTTAATAAGCGATTTGTGTTTTGGGTATTAAAGGCTTCATTTTGTAATTTTGGACAGGATATAGAGGCACAAACAATACCAAAATGAATTCTGGGATCTCCCATTTTTCTTAAAATATCATGTTCAATATTGTTTAAGGACAGCTTCTTATTTGCGATGGTAATGACTTTGATATTCCACGGGCTGTAAATATCTTTAATGCTAGAAATAGGGTATCGATCTACAATCAGTTTAATTGTTAATGCATTGTAGGCATTGATCCAAAAAGCCATTAGTTGATCCTTTGACCAGGTTTCTGAAGGCTTGGAGTTGGACAACCAATCCAGGTAGGCATTTAGCTCTGTAAGGTCTTTTTTAAATCCAAGATAATCTACCTTTCCTTGATCACTTACGTGTTTTTTTAATAATTGATTCCAAGTAGTATGATTTACAATAGTAACGTAGGAGGTTACCTCCATGGCAAAATTCTTTTTGCTAAGAAACAATACGACTAAAATAACTACTAGTTTTTTCATGATGCACTACACTTTTTTTAGTTGAATAGCAATACAGCCCTTTTAATTTGAAAAGCTTAACAACAGCCACCCCCATCATAATGAAAGGTAGACTCAGAGATATGGATATCGTTTCTTTTTAGATCCTTTAATTGTTTTGCTGTTTTATCACAAATGGCAAGCGGTTGATTTTTTACCAATACATGTCCTTTATGGTCGTCAAAAAAATCATCATCTCCATAGTAAATTGCTGCTTTACCGGTAAAAATACAAGGGCCATCGGGTAAAACAGGATCTTTTATAGCTGCTATTTCGATACTTTCGATATAAATTAATTCTTCTGTTGGGAAATTTTTTGGATCTAAAATTCGATAGGGTTTTCTGGCTCTAATTTCGATGGTTCCAAAACCAACATCGGTCAGCGCCTTTACATAGTCTTTAATGGGTAAACTACCGCTTAAACACAATGCCCTGAGGCGATCGTCGTTTCTAAGGGTTTCATTCATTGGTTGTTCACAGGTAGGGTCACTCATCACCAATCTTCCATGAGGTTTTAAAACGCGGTACATTTCTTCGATTGCTCGTTTTAAATCTTCGGCCTTAAAAATGTTAAACAAACAGTTCTGTGCAGCAACATCGATGGAGTTATCTTGAACGGGAAGGTTGAGAGCATCCCCTTTTTTTAATTCTACAAACTCACTTTTAAACCAAGGATTTAATACTTCTGCTTCTTTAAAATTTCTCTGAGAAGCTTCTAGCATTTCATCCACTACATCGATTCCAATAACACCTCCCTTTTGTCTTGAAAAATAAGAAAACTGTAATAGTTCCATACCGCCTCCAACGCCTATATACAACGTTTTAGGATTATTGGTTAAATCTCTGGCATTGACGGTACTACCGCAACCATAATTCATTTCTTGCATTATTTTCGGAATTTTTAAGCCGGGGAGTTCCCAAATTGGATTGGTGGTACAGCAAAGCCCTACATCGGGAGTTAATGCTGCTTCTTTATATACATCGTGGGTGGTTTGTAAATAACTCATCGTTTATAATTCTTTAATTAGTTCTTTGAATAACAAAATCATATCGGGTTCTGCCTTTCCAGCAGTTTTAATAATATCTTCAATATCGACAGGCTGGAGGTGATCTGGATCACACTCATCGGTAAGAACAGAAACTGCAGCCACCGGCACCTTTAAGTGGTTGGCAACAATTATTTCTGGAACGGTACTCATTCCTACGGCATCTGCCCCTATAATTTTTAAATACCGGTACTCTGCTCTGGTTTCTAGTTGAGGCCCCATCACACTTGCATAAACACCTTTTTGGACAAGAATGTTATTTGCTTTTGCAATTTCAACCAGTTTCCTATTCATTTGGACATCGTAAGGCTCGCTCATATCCACAAAACGATTTCCCATCGCCTCGATCCCTTTGTAGGCGAGTGGAGATCCTCCTTGCAAATTAATATGATCATCTATTAACATCAGTTCTCCTTTTTTAAATTCCTTATTAATAGCTCCAGCAGCATTGCTTACCAATAATTTTTTAATCCCTAATTGGTGCATTACCCGTATGGGAAAAGTGACGTCGTAGGTAGAGTATCCCTCGTACAAGTGAAACCTCCCTTGCATAACCATTACCTGCTTGCCTGCTAGGGTTCCATAAATTAATTTTCCTTGATGAAACTCGACAGTAGCAGTCGGAAAGTTGGGTATATGGTTATAACTAGCCGTAGTCTTTTTTTCTATTTCATCGACCAATTTTCCCAATCCTGTGCCTAATACAATTCCTATTTCAGAAGCATCAAATCCTTTGTTTTTTAGATAATCTACGGCTTCTTGTATGTATTTCTTCATATTTTTTTGTTTTAAGAGGTCATCAAAAATTGGTTGAATTCACCACTTTTTTTTAGGTCATCGTAGGTATCAATGTCATTTTTGGTAGCGAGTAAGGCTACTTTTTCGTTTGCAAGATTTTTAAGAGTCGTTTTTAATACCGTTGAGGTTCCCCATTTTTTATGTTCAAAAAGGGACTTATTTAGAGTGTTCATTCCCAATAAATAATACCCTCCATCTAAAGCGGGCCCCACCACAAAATTAGCGGTGTCTAGACCTGTAAAAGCCTCTTGGATATTTTTGGTGGTCAATTCAAAAATATCACTCCCTACGATTACAATTTGGCGATATCCTTTTTTAAATAGTAACTCAAAAGCATGGT
>SGZC01000089.1 GCA_004213605.1 Flavobacteriales bacterium | reverse complement strand
ATATTGTCAATGACTGGAATAAGTATTTTCTCTAAAATTTTAAATTTCACAAAAACTCCTTTAAGAGAAAAATCTAAATATTGGATTATAATTTTTACTTTGATTACTGGAGTTTTGTTGGTTACCATTACGAGTCAAAAAAATGGGAGTGAATTAATTTTTACAGTTGTTCCTATTTCTATCTTATTTTCGAATTTTATTGAAACTCTTCAAAGAAAATGGATATCAGAAATAATGTTATGGCTCTTAGTTTTAGCCCCATTTCTTAGTTATTTTTTTAAGTTCTAAACAATCATAAAAGCGATTCGTATTATGGTTATTTATAATAAATTGTAAATGACACTTTTTAAAAAATATAATACCTTTGCAATTAAATGAGCTAAAGGGTTTTATTATTAGAATATGGAACCCGTTGGGCATTTGAGTTGTTTGTCACCAGGGAATAGAGCTAACTAAATGACTCTTCATTAAAACAATATCAAAAAATGAAAAACATGTTTTCAGAAAAAGCAAATACCATTTTCAAGGAAGTTATAGAAAAATACCACATCATTGATGAAGTAGATCAAGACTTTAATAACCCTTACGATTCTCAGTCTCAAAACTTGGAACACCTACTTTACAGAAAATGCTGGATTGATACCGTTCAATGGCATTATGAAGATATAATCCGAGATCCCAACATAGATCCTATAAGTGCCTTAACTTTAAAAAGACAAATTGATGCTTCCAACCAAGACCGAACAGACATGGTTGAATATATTGACAGCTATTTTTTGAAAAAATATAAAAATACCGTTCCTCAAGCGAACGCTACCATAAATACAGAAAGTCCTGCTTGGGGTGTCGACAGACTATCTATATTAGCTTTAAAGGTTTTTCATATGAATGAAGAAGCGATAAGAGAAAATGCTTCTGAAGAACACCGAAACGCCTGTCAAACAAAATTAACTATTTTATTAGAGCAGAGAACGGATCTTAGCACTGCAATTGATCAATTAATAAAAGATATTCAAGCTGGGGTTAAGTACATGAAAGTTTATAAGCAGATGAAAATGTACAATGATGATGAACTTAATCCAGTTCTCAGAGAAGGAAAATAAATTTTTAATTTCGGCAGTCAATTTTTATTGAAAAAACCTAAAAACATAATGATAATAAGACTTTCGGCAATGGGAGACGTTGCCATGATGGTTCCTGTTCTTAGAGTTTTTTCTAAAACTTATCCGGAGATTCAATTAACAATAGTATCCAGAGTCTTTTTTAAACCTTTTTTTGAAGATTTTAAAAATCTTAGTTTCATAGAAGCGGATCCAGAAAACAAGCATAAGGGGATCAAGGGCTTATTAAAACTTTTTAAAAAAATAAATTCGTTGAACATTGATGCGGTCGCAGACTTGCATAACGTTATCAGATCAAATATACTTACTAAGTTGCTAAAATTTAATGGAAAAAAAGTGGCTACTCTCCATAAAGGCAGGAAAGAAAAAAAATCTTTAACCAGAACGAGCCATAAAACTTTTGAACAATTAAAAACAACACATCAGCGATATGCCGATGTTTTTGAATCTTTTGGATGCCCTATTGATTTAGTTCACTTTGAGCCATTTCCTAAAAAGAAAATCGATCATCAGAACATTAAAAACCTATTCACTAATGCGAAAAAAGTTATTGGAATCGCTCCGTTTGCAACCTACAAAAGCAAAATGTATCCCTTAGAATTGATGGAAAAAGTGATTGAACATTTTAGCCACAAAAAAGAATTTCAAATTGTTTTATTTGGTGGAGGTCAAATCGAAATCAATGAGTTAACCCAGATAATAAAAACATACCCCAATGTAATTAATGCAGCAGGGAGGTTTAAATTAAGAGAAGAACTAGCATTAATCTCTAACTTAGATCTAATGGTATCAATGGACAGTGGGAATGGCCATTTAGCAGCTATTTACGGGGTGCCTGTTGTTACGCTCTGGGGAGTTACTCATCCATATTTAGGATTTGCTCCGTTTGGCCAACCTCATCTAAATAGTTTAACAGCAAATAGACAAAAATTTCCACTAATTCCTACATCGGTATATGGAAATAAGTATCCTAAAAATTATGAAGATGCAATGAACACAATTACACCTTTAGACGTTATCAATAAAATTTCTGCTATTTTAATAGATTAAACCGTAGTTATACATCATCATAATCAATAGCCAATATTTCTGATACGGGCTGCGCTTGGCAAGTTAAAATAAGTCCTTCTGAAACCTCATTTTCTGTTAAAATTTGATTTAGTGCCATAGTCGCTTTGCCTTCTGTAACCCTTGCAATACAGGATGAACAGACTCCTCCTTGACAAGAATATGGAGCGTCAACATTATTTTTTAAAGCCGCCTCTAAGATATTTTCATTTTGAGACATCTCTATTGTTACGATTTCTTCATCTACAACAATAGTTAAAGTTACATTTTTCTTTTCCATCTTTTCACTCTTCTTATTTTTTTGTAAAAATACAAAGGAATTATAATTTTAGACTATACCCTTGTTTTAAAATTTTGATTTGAATCTCAAATGGGCTGAATTCCAGCACTAATTTTTAACTTAATATTCCGTTATTATACAAAAGAAATGTATTTTTACATTCGCTTATAAAGCATCCATACTAAAAGCGAATCTTTTAAGTTTCAGTATTATAAAACAAAACAAAATTTTGAAGGGATTAATAAGATATATTTTATTTTTTATGGCTGTTTTATTATTAGCTGCCTGCTCACGTAAAAAAAACACATTTTTGAGTAGAAGTAAACACTCTATTACTGCTGAATATAATATTTTATATAACGGGAATATAGCCTTTGAAGAAGGAAAGCGTCAATTAGCCTTATCTTATAAAGATAATTTTTGGGAAATACTCCCAGTTGAGCGTTTAGCGCTTGAAGAAAGTGATTTGCTAACAGACGAAAGTGAAAATGAAAATTTTAATAGAGCTGAAGAAAAAGCAGCAAAAGCGGTTCAAAAGCATGCCATTTTTTTAGAAGGGAAAGAATACAATCCACAAATCGACGAAGCATATGTTCTTTTAGGGAAAGCTAGGTATTACGATGGTCGTTTTGTTCAAGCGCTTGATGCTTTTAATTTTATTTTAAAAACTTATCCCGTTTGTAATAGCATAAATGAAGCGAAGGTCTGGAAAGCAAAAACAAATATTAGGCTAAACAATGAGGAAATCGCTATTGAAAATCTAAAAAAAATGTATGAAAAAGGCGAGATTGATAAACACGAGCTTGCTGATGCTGCCGGAACGTTATCTCAAGCATATATAAATTTAGACTCTTTAGATATTGCGCTGCCATACATAAAATTTGCAGCAAAAAACACTAAAGACAATGAACTTAAAGGGCGCTATATGTATATCACTGGACAACTTTATGATAAGCTTGAAAAAATTGATAGCGCTAATTTAGAGTTCGATAAGGTAATCGCTTTAAACAGAAAATCTCCTAGGGTCTATATGATCAATGCGTACATAGAAAAAGCAAAAAATTTCGATTTTACCAAAGAAGATCGATTTGCCTTTTTGGAATTATTATATGATTTAGAAAAAAACAGAGAAAATAGACCCTTCTTAGATAAAATTTACAATCAAATTGGAGAATATTACAGAAAAAATGATAGTTTGGATTTAGCGATTGACTACTACAATAAATCAATTAAGGCCTACCGTGAAGATAGGATTATGCAATCTATTAACTATCAAACATTAGCAGAAATATTTTTTGACGATAGGTCTTATAAATTTGCTGGGGCATATTATGACAGTACGCTAACTAATCTTGAAGATGGATCGAGGCAGTATAGAAAAATAAAAAAGAAAAGAGAGAATTTAGACGACGTAATTAAATACGAAGATATTGCTTTTGAAAACGACAGCATATTACATTTGGTAAACATGACAGAGGCTCAACAAATGGAGTATTTTTCAATATTTACAACAGAATTAAAAAAAATAGCTATTGAAGATTCCATATCAAAATTGAAAAATGTAGCAAACACTACTAATAACGACTTTTTTAATTCTAATTCTGGAAAACCAAACAATCAAAAAGGCCCTAATCCGGGTGCTGGAAGTTTTTATTTTTATAACTCAACAACAGTATCTTTTGGTAAATTAGAATTCAAAAAAAAATGGGGCGATAGAAAACTGGAAGATAATTGGAGACTTTCAGATAAGATCTCAAAACTAATAACTAAAGAGGAGGAGTATGTTGCTCCTATTTCAGAAATTGATCGGTACAAACCAGAAACGTATATCGCATTAATCCCTAAAGACGAAAAATTAATTGACAGTATCACCAAAGATAGAAATTTTGCTTATTATCAATTAGGACTTATTTATAAAGAGAAATTTAAAGAGTACGATTTAGCAAAAAATCGCCTTGAGACCTTACTTTCATTTAAACCAGAAAAAAGATTAATATTACCAGCGCTTTATAATTTATACAAAATAAACCAAATTGAAGGAAATGAAATTTTAGCAGTCCAATATAAAAACGATATTATTTCAACATATCCAAATTCTAGATATGCCGAGATTCTACAAAATCCAAATGCAATTTTAGCTTCAGACGAATCTAGTCCTGAATATAAATATAGCCAATTGTATAAAGACTTTGAAAACTCAAAATATCAGAAGGTAATAGATAATAGTGATACGTATATTGCTGTGTATTTTGGAAATCCAATTGTTTCAAAGTTTGAATTGCTAAAAGCGAACTCTATAGGTCGCCAGCAAGGTTTTGAATCCTACAAAAAGGCATTAAACTTTGTCGCATTAACCTATCCAAATGACGAAGAAGGAAAAGAGGCATTACGTTTATATAAAACACTGATACCAAAAATATCGACAACAACATTTATTTTAGATAAAGAAAGTGAACGATGGAAAATTGCGTATAAGTTTGATGTTGCGGATCGAATGCTTGCAGAAGAGCTCCAAGCAAAACTTAAAGAAGCTATTGCTAACTCACGATATGAAGAAATGTCAACTTCAATAGACTATTACAAACCAGGAACTTTATTTGTATTGCTTCATGGACTAAAATCGCGGCGCGGTGCAAAAGGTTTTGCAGATGCATTAAGCAAAAGAAAAAAGGATAAAATAACAGCTTCTTATTTCGAAATTTCATCTGAAAATTATGCCATTATACAAATTCATAAAAATCTTGAAAAATATTTAAATACAGACACAACTAAAGAAATTGAACAAGGCAATACAGTTGTTAATAAAGAGATTCTTGACAAAGAAAGTAGCGGTAAGATTTCATCTCCTAGAGAAAATAAAAAAAAGAACTCACCAAAAAACAATAACAAAAAAACTACGTCAAACAGTACTAAAGATTTTAAATAATAATAAGTTATGTTTTCAGATAAAAAATCAAAGGAATTCGAAAATCCAGGATCAGGTCAAAACCGAATCAATGATGGAACTATACTCAAAGGGGATGTTGTCTCCAACGGGTACTTTAGAATCGATGGTGTAATTGAAGGTAATGTAAAAACTCCCTCAAAAGTAGTTATTGGGAAAACCGGTAAAATCGTAGGGACTTTAACCTGTAATAATGCAGACATAGAGGGTCAGGTTAAAGGCAATATCGATATTGATGGTACTTTAAGTCTTAGAAGCACCTCTAAAATTGAGGGGAAAGTAATAACTGGAAAATTAGCAGTTGAACAAGGAGCTTTTTTCAACGCTACTTGTAAGATGAAAGAAGGTAATAACAAATTAAAAATTAATTTAATTCCAGGTAATAAAAATGAAGAAAAAATAACACAAAATAATTCTTTTGAAAGATCTCAAAGAACACCCTCTAAAGAAATCGAAACAAAAACCGATTGATCGTCTTAATACTTATGCTAAGTTTTCAGGTATAGCTTTTCAAATGATTGTAATTATTGGTTTAGGTACTTATGTGGGTCTTAAACTTGATGAGAAGTACCCTAATGATCATTCATTATTCACAATAGCCTTAAGCTTAATATCTGTTATTATTACTATGTTTTATGTTATAAAACAAGCAACAAATACCACCATTAAGAAAACTAAAAAATGACAAAAGATTTAATAATCTGTACAATTACACTTTTGGTCTTTACAGTACTATTACTAGGAGTGCATATTTATATTTCTCATTTATTTTTTTCTAAAAATGTGCTCTATTTACCTATATGGGTAATTTATGTATTTCATTTTTTTCTAGTAGCCTTTGTTTTTTTCACAATTAGACTAAAGCAAAACACGAATTCATTTACCTTATTTTTAGTATTGACAATTGTTAAAATGGTTCTTTGTATTGTATTTTTACTGCCCATAATTATGGGAAAATCTGAAGAAAAAGTATTAGAAATAATGAATTTTTTTATTCCCTATTTTTTTTATTTAACCTTTGAAATTTATTATATAAATAATTATCTAAAAAAGCAATAAACAAAGTATTATTTGGTTTGCCAATTCATTTAATGTTATTACATTTGCACAAAAATTCAGAAA
>SGZC01000088.1 GCA_004213605.1 Flavobacteriales bacterium | reverse complement strand
GAAATTTCTTGTGCCCTTAAATTTTTTTTTCCTGTTATAGGAAACCAAGCACCGGCTTTTACAGTAGCATCGTTGGCTACAACAATACATTGTTTTCCACTAACATAGCCAATCTTAACAACAACACCACCACTAGGACAACCACCATGATCCTCGTACATTTTATACCCAGCAAACCCTCCAATCTCTATACTTTTAGATTTAGGATCAAATAAATAATCAATTCGCTCTCGAGCAGTCATTTTACCTTTAGCGTGATGTTTTTCGATTCTAGATTTACCACCTCCAAGCTTAACTTTTGCGAATCGTTGCTTTAATTTGGAGTTTAATAATTTATTGTAATCTTCGTTTTTATTGAAGTCTAAATCCATGTATTTATTGCTTTGGGCTAAAGTACAAAACTTTATATTGAAATACTTCCATGGAATTATAAACTAATAACTTTAAGTATATTTTATGTATAATTGTACAATTATATTTTTAAAAAGATGAAAAAAATTATCGCTTTTGCAGGTAGTAATAGTAGAGAATCAATCAATAAAAAACTTGTAGTTTTTACTGCAAATAAAATAATAGATTTTTCTATTAAGGTTTTAGATTTAAACGAATATCAACTTCCAATTTATGGCATTGATCATGAAAATGAGTTTGGCATTCCAGAGAATGCTAAAAAGTTTTTTGATGAAGTTAAAAGTGCTGATGGTATTATTTTATCCTTAGCAGAGCATAATGGAGCATATACTGCTGTTTTTAAAAATATGTTTGATTGGATGTCTCGAATTGATGGAAAACTTTGGAATCACAAACCCATGTTCTTAATGTCCACTTCTACAGGAGGTAGAGGAGGTGCCTCGGTGCTAGAAATTGCAAAGGCAAGGTTCCCCATCATGGGAGGAAATATTGTTGCAGAATTTTCATTACCATTTTTTGGAAAAAACTATTCTTACGAAGGTCTTTTAGATAGCGCATTAGAAGATTCTCTTAATTTTGAAATATCTAAATTTAAAAGAGCCTTATAATTTTGATAATAGAAATAAAATATACTTTTTTACCTTTTTAATAATTAAGCTTTCATTTAGACACTTTTTTTTAAAAAAACACGATATTTGTTTTATAACAACAGTAATTTTTCTAGCAAGAAATTTTTTTAATTTGATTGAATATGAGTATGAATAAAAATACAGTTTTAGCCTGGGCAACATTTATTATGATAATAATGGGTTTAGTATTGATAGGCCTTGGCGCATTTCGTTATGATGATGTTGCAGGATGGGGCTTTGCTTCGGTTGGAATTGGGTTCTTTGCAAACGCATGGGTTTTCAATGCGTTGAAAGGGAGAGTTTAGTCTAAGTATAATTTCTTTTAAAAAGTAGATTTATGTCAGATGATAAAAAAGTAATTTTCTCCATGTCTGGAGTTACAAAAGCTTATCAGAATTCTCAAACACCAGTTCTCAAAAACATCTATTTGAGTTTTTTTTATGGAGCAAAAATTGGAATTTTAGGTTTAAATGGTAGTGGTAAATCTACCCTTTTAAAAATTATAGCAGGTGTTGATACCAACTATCGTGGAGATGTTGTTTTTGCTGATGGCTATTCGGTTGGGTATCTTGAACAAGAACCTCAATTAGACGATTCTAAAACTGTCATAGAGATTGTTAAAGAAGGTGCTCAAGAGGTAGTTGATATTCTTGATGCGTATAATAAAATTAACGATATGTTTGGCTTACCCGAAGTCTATGAGAATCCTGAAAAAATGGAAGAACTTATGACTAAACAAGCTGAATTACAGGATAAAATTGATGCTACCAATGCTTGGGAGTTAGATACCAAATTAGAAATAGCTATGGATGCGCTTCGAACTCCCCCGGGAGATACTTCAATTAAAATCTTGTCTGGAGGAGAAAGAAGAAGAGTTGCCCTATGTAGGTTATTATTACAAGAACCCGACGTTTTGTTACTTGATGAACCTACGAACCATTTAGATGCAGAAAGTGTTCATTGGTTAGAGCATCATTTGTCTCAATACAAAGGAACAGTTATTGCGGTTACCCATGACCGGTATTTTTTGGATAACGTAGCTGGTTGGATTTTAGAGTTGGATAGGGGAGAGGGTATCCCTTGGAAAGGAAATTATTCGTCTTGGTTGGATCAAAAATCTAAACGATTAGAACAAGAAAGTAAAACAGCCTCTAAACGTCAAAAAACACTAGAACGAGAATTGGATTGGGTCAGACAGGGTGCAAAAGGTAGACAAACCAAGCAAAAAGCACGACTTAAAAACTATGATAAGCTAATGAGTCAGGACCAAAAACAATTGGATGAAAAATTAGAAATTTATATTCCAAACGGTCCTAGATTAGGAACAAATGTCATTGAAGCTAAAGGAGTCTCCAAAGCATTTGGTGATAAATTGCTGTATGAAAATTTAAATTTTAACCTGCCGCAAGCAGGGATTGTCGGAATTATAGGTCCTAATGGTGCTGGAAAAACGACTATTTTTAAAATGATCATGGGTCAAGAAAAGTCTGACAGCGGAGAATTTAATGTTGGCGAAACTGCTCAGATAGCCTACGTAGATCAAGCGCACGCAAATATCGATATTGAAAAATCGATATGGCAAAATTTCTGCGATGGTCAAGAGTTAATCATGATGGGAGGAAAACAAGTAAATTCAAGAGCTTACTTGAGTCGTTTCAATTTTGGTGGAAGTGAACAGAATAAAAAAGTTTCCATGCTTTCAGGTGGAGAAAGAAATCGCCTACATTTAGCAATGACATTACGAGAAGAAGGAAATGTTTTGCTGTTAGATGAACCTACAAACGATTTAGACGTTAACACTCTACGTGCTTTGGAGGAAGGATTGGAAAACTTTGCGGGATGTGCAGTAGTTATTTCGCATGATCGATGGTTTTTAGATCGAGTATGTACTCATATTCTTGCTTTTGAGGGAGATAGTCAAGTCTATTTTTTTGAAGGGGGATTTAGTGAATATGAGGAAAACAAAAAGAAACGTCTTGGCGGTGATTTATTACCCAAACGAATTAAGTATAAAAAATTAATAAGATAGTTCCACTATGTATCGAAATATAAAAGTGATTGCATTTGATGCAGATGACACTTTATGGGTAAATGAGCCTTTTTTTAGAGATGCCGAAAATGAATTTTGTAAACTTTTAAAAAATTACATTTCAGAAGAAGATTGTAAGCAACTTTTATTTGAAGTTGAAATTAAAAACTTACCCATGTATGGTTATGGAATTAAACCGTTTACCTTATCTTTAATAGAAGCTGCTATTGCACTTTCAAAAAATAGAATACCACTTGAGACGGTATCTAAAATTATAGAATTAGGTAAAGAAATGCTTTCTAAACCAATCAAATTAATAGATGGAATTGAAGAAACCTTAATAAAACTTTCTTCTAAATACCGCTTGGTCATGGCTACCAAAGGAGATTTATTGGATCAAGAGCGTAAATTAAAAAAATCAGGTTTAGAAAATTATTTTCATCACATAGAGGTAATGAGTGACAAGCAACCCGATAATTACCAAAAATTACTGCAGCATTTAGATATTACCTCCAATCAATTTTTAATGATCGGTAATTCTCTTAAATCAGACGTTCTTCCTGTTCTAGAAATAGGTGCATATGCCATTCATATACCGTTTCATATAACTTGGGAACATGAAAGGGTAACAAAAAAAGTAAGCCATCATCAATTTAAAAAAATAGCATTAGCCTCAGAATTACGGGAATTATTGTAAATAATTGGTATTGGAGTTATTTTCTTTTTAAAAATCTGCTGTTCTATTAAATTTCATTATCCTATGAGTAAGAGGATGCTTAAATTCCAAACTATCAGCATGTAAATACAATCGTTTCGATTTATTGCCATATAAATCATCTCCTATTATAGGAGAGTTTAATCCCAGAGCGTGAGCTGCATGTACCCTTAATTGGTGAGTTCTACCAGATATAGGGTAAAAATATATTTTGGTACTACCTTTACTTCGCTTTATGACCTCCCAGTGAGTAATTGCTTTTTTTCCAAACTCGTAGCAAACTAATTGTCTTGGACGATCGTTTAAGTCAACTCTTAAGGGTAAATTTATGCTACCCCTATTTTTAATGAGGTTTCCCGCTATCAAAGCAGTGTATCTTTTCTTTACTGTTTTTTTAATAAATTGGCTTTGTATTTCTTTATGAGCTCTTTTATTTTTTGCTAATACTAAAAGACCTGATGTAGCCATATCCAATCGATGTATAATAATAGGACCTGATATGTTTTTTATTAGCTGTTTAATTCTGGTGAACACAGAATCATGAATATGGACTCCTGGAACCGATAAAAAATTAGCAGGTTTATTGATTACAATTAGTTCGTTGTCTTCAAAAACAATCTCTAATTCTTTGCCTATGGCTGGGTTTTGAAGCATAGGATTCTTGTCCATTTCAATACCTGACAACATGTGGTTTAATATGGGTTTGCATTTTCCTTGACAAGATGGATAAAATTGTTGGTGTTTTCGAATTTCTTTATTTGGTGATTTTCCCCACCAAAATTCTGCCATAGCTAGAGGCTCTAAATCATTTAAAAATGCGTATTGTAATAACTTAGGAGCAGCACATTCTCCTGCACCTGCAGGGATATTTTGATTGTTTTTTTCGGAGAATAGTTGATTCAAACTTTTAGTTTCTTTTTTGGAATTTAAAAATTGATATTGCTCAAATAAATACTGCTGTAAATCTGCAGATTTTGTTTTTCGTAATCTTTTTAATTTTAAAATTTGATGGGTAAAAAAAGACATTTTATCAGTAATGGTGTCTATTCGATAATTCCAATAGCGTCTCACATTGTTAATTAATTGTTTCTCTTTAATGCTTTCGTTATTTAATTTTTCTTGAAGTATTTGTAAAGTTTTCCCTGATAACTCAGAAACAGCCTTTAGTCGTTTAAGTTTTCTTTTTCTTCTTGCTATTTTTCGATGTTCTTTGTGTTCAGAAATATCTATACTAGCTTTTGTTTTTTCAGATGCTAGTTTTAGTTTTAATTCTATATAAATAGGATCCTTCTCCAGTTCTTCAATATTGGTATTTATTTTATTTAATATTTTTTCTTCATTTAAAAATTGGGAGCCTTTTTTTAGCATATCATATACTGGTGGTACAAATATTTTATGATGATTAGTTCCTGCCATTTTACCCGAAACAGCTGTTAAATATCCAATTTCTTTTTTTTTATTACGAACAATTAAGATTCCAAACATTTTACCCGTGATTGAACCCTTTTTGTTCGATTTCACTCCAAAATTATGTTCAAATTCTTTTTGATTTAATAAATATTCCTGTACTTCTTTTGAGGCAAGTTTACACAATGGATGGGGTTCATAATAAAATGGAAAGGTAAACTTTTCAGGAAGCTTAATGGTTTTAATTGAAGATGATGGAAGTTTTTGAAAATAGAAGTCCACAAGAGCAAATTAAAGATTTATCAAAGATACTTTTTCATTCTATAAATATTGTTAAAGTATTGTAATCATTACTAATTTTTAATATTTTTGGTGAACATGCTTTTTAACTAAGCTACTGCCAACCTTTAAAAATTTTTAAATGAAATTTTATAACTTATTACTTTGCTTGTCACTTTTATTTTCAACATCAATATTTAGCCAAGTAATGCCGCTTGATTTTTCTGATTCTTCAGACGAGTTCATTCCTTTTGCAGGTTCAGCGTTTTCATTTTTTGAAGACCCTGATGATAACGAAAATATAGTTGGTAATTTTTTTAACGATGGCTCAGAACCGTGGCAAGGGTTTTATATCGATTTAAATAATCCTATAGATTTGGATTTTCAAAATACGATCTCTTTGTCGTTTTATGGATTTGATTCCGAAACACACACTATTTTAATGAAATTAGAAAATGGTGAAAATCCAGACGTGCAAGTAGCCTTAGATATTCCATATAGCGCTGGATGGACAGACAATGTTACTTTTGATTTTTCTGATGCCGTATTGAGTTCAGATGGTTCTACACCTGTTGATGCAACAGGTAACTATAACCGACTAACTATTTTTATAGATGGAGGATTTTCCCTCTCAGGATCTTTTTTGATAGATAACATTGAAGACGGATCTTCACCATCAGATCCCAATGAAGTTGATGTTGAATACAACTATTTGGTTTGGGAAGATAATTTTGAAACACCAGGGGTAGTTAACTCTTTAAAATGGCACCATCAAACCCAGGTTATTATACCCGGAGTTGGTTGGGCAAATGGTGAGGAGCAGCATTATACTAACCGAATAGATAACTCGTTCGTTGATAATTTAGGATACTTAAATATTGTTGCAAAAAAAGAAACATTTACAGATCAAAATTTGACAAAAAATTATACTTCTGCGCGACTCAACTCCAAATTTGCCTTTACTTATGGTAGAGTTGATGTAAGAGCCAAGTTGCCGATAGAGTTAGGGACTTGGCCAGCAATTTGGATGTTAGGAAAAAATATAAATGAAAATGGTGCTTATTGGGACCCAGTTTTTGGTACTACAAATTGGCCAGCTTGTGGGGAAATTGATATTATGGAACATGGTATTTTTCCTTCAGAAGATATTGATTATAT
>SGZC01000087.1 GCA_004213605.1 Flavobacteriales bacterium | reverse complement strand
TTATTCCTTTAAGACTTATGCAAATAGATGGATGTTTAAGCATCCATCTCCGGAAGATTTTTTCAGAACTATGGAAGACGCTTCTGCAATGGATTTAGATTGGTTTTGGAGAGGTTGGTTTTATACGACCAATGTTGTAGATATTGGAGTTCAAGATGTTAAAAAATACTATGTGACTTCAAAAATGAACCAACAGGTAAAACAAATGATGAATGCAAGGGGAATGAAAGAAAGTGATTTACCTCCTCTAGTCTATCTTGTCGAGGAAAATAGTGAAGATTTTGACGAAAGTATGCGCAATTCTACATTAGATGATGTGACTACACTTCAAGAATATATTATGGATAATTTAAGTCCAGAAGAACGAATGAATCTCAAAAAACCTACTTTTTTCTATGAAGTTACTTTCGAGAAATTAGGAGGGATCCCTATGCCTATTATAGCTGAATATACCTATAGCGATGGTTCTTCAGAAAGAATTACCTATCCTGTTCAAATTTGGAAAACCAGTGATAAATCGGTTGGAAAGGTAATTGCTTCAGATAAGGAAATTACTAAAATAGTAATTGATCCAGATGAAAAAACTGCCGATATAGACACGAGTAATAATACATGGCCAAAACGAAAAAAATTAGGCCAGTTTGATTCATTCAAAAAAAATAGCATTAAAAATTAAACGTTCTTAATTTTTATCGAGCCGCTATATGTTTTTATAGCGGTTTTTTTATCATTTTGTTAAATATGCTGTTCAGCCATTATTTTTTCATTGGCTAGGGATATAGCTGTGCAACAAAATTGTTATATTTGTAGTATGATTTTATTCCCTTTGTTTATAAGTGCTGCTGAGATATTTTTTATCGTATTTATCGTTATTATGATTTTTGGTGCTGATAAAGTTCCTGATATTGCACGAGGATTAGGAAAAGGGATGCGACAAATTAAAGATGCAACCAACGATATAAAAAGTGAAATTAACAAAACAGCAAAAAAAGAAGGAGTAGATTTGAGCTCTCCAGAAAAATTAACCAATGATTTTAATCGTAATATCACTGAAGAAGTATCTTCTGAGCTAAAGGATGTTAAAGATACCGTTGACGATGTCACGGGCTCAATTAAAAGGAAATTCTAGTTATTTAACTCTTGTAAGCGTTAATCCATCGCGAATAGGCAACAAAACCGTTTCTAGTTGAGAATGCTCATTTATCATTTTATTGTATTCTAAAAGAGCCTTAGTATCTTGATCGCCTTTTTGTAGTGGTTCAATTACTTTTCCGGCCCACAATACATTATCACTTAATATAATAGAACCGCTTTTAAGCTTTGGTAGGATAATTTCTAAATAATTAGGATAGTTTTTTTTATCAGCATCAATAAAAACTAAATCAAATGTTATATCTAAGGAAGGAATTATATTTAAAGCATTGCCGATATGTTGAATTATTTGATTTCCATAAATAGACTTATCAAAATACTTTCTTTGTAAATCAAATATTTCTTCATTATTATCGATGGTGTGGAGTTGCCCCTTTGTTTGAATTCCTTCAGCTAAACATAAAGCAGAATAGCCAGTATAGGTCCCTATTTCAAGTATATGTATAGGGTTGACCATCTTCGAAATAAGGCTTAAAACCCTTCCTTGAAAATGGCCACTTAACATTCTTGGGGCTAAAACCTTTTGCCAAGTTTCTTTACTTAGTTGTTGCAATAATTCAGGTTCCTTTTGAGAATGATCAACAATATAGTCATCTAATTTTTCGGGTAAAAAATGCATTTTTGATATGGGTCTTAACTAATAATTTTTGAAATTAAATCTTCCTTCTTTTTTTTATCATCACCAAACAACCATTGCAATATGTTATCCTCCCATATGGCGTCACATTCTTCTGAGCTAAGTAGGTTTTGATCTTGAGCCAGATCCAAAATTTTCCCAGGATAAGAAGATTGAATTATACTTTCCATCTCTCCTAAAGGGTAAGGATCATCTAAGCCCATGATGATTTGTTTGGAAGTTTGATTTTTTATAATCAACTGAAGAGAACCTGTATCATGGACTAAGGTGTCAAAGAAAATATTTTTATGAGCTACTGATTTTCTGGGATGTTCTTTTCCTTCAAACAAGTCGGGTCTTCCGTCGAATCCTTGTATTCTTCTCCCTAAATTCATTTGGGCTAATTGTCCGCCATGAGCAAAACAGGTTCGCATATTTGGATATTTATCAGCATAGCCATTTAATGTAAAAAAATGATAAGCATCTGCACACTGAGCCAACATCCAAATGAGGTGAAAACGCCATGCGGTATTTTCTAGTTTAATAAATTTTTCTCCATCATAAGGATGGATTTCAATAGCGAGATTGTATTTGTTTGCCAATTCGAAAATGGGTTCATTTTCTTTAGCAAATATACAGCGCCAGGTCCCAACGGTGTCCATGTAATGAGTTGGCAAACAAAGCAGTTTCATGCCTAATTCTTCTACACATCTTTCTATCTCCCACAAAGCACCTCTCCCATATCCAGGATGCACTACAAATCCACAAGTAAACTTCGAAGCGTGATCTTGTTGTATTTTAGCATTAAAATCATTTTGAAAACGAAGCGCTTGCTTCATTTCTTCCATCCGCAAACCATTTCCATACAACTGAGACAAGTTTAAAACCACGGCATGGTCAATCTGGTATTTGTCCATCCAATCTAACTTTTCATTCAAAAAGAAACTAGAATCAGTAACCGGACGCTTCCAATTTTTTTGAAGCATAAAGTTTCGATCTTTATCGACCCAAAAAATCCCATTGTCTTTCATAAATTGAGGAATCTCTTCAGGATAGGGTAGAAGATGCGAATGTCCGTTAATTCTTAATTTTCGTTTCATAATAAATTTCTTTTTAGACGTAATTTAGTAATTACAAACTTTTTGTTCTTCCACCGTCAACAGGTAAATTTATACCATTAATATAACCAGCAGCCTCACTAGCTAGAAACGCCACTGCATGGGCGATTTCTTCGGGTTCAGCAAACCTTTTTGCAGGAATTATACTTTTCATTAACTCACTTGCTTCTTGGGGGGATTTTCCTATCTTTTTACCAATATTAACCATGATCTGGTCTAACCGCTCCGTGGCGGTAGCACCAGGCAACACGTTATTAACTGTGATTCCAAACGGACCTAATTCGGTAGCCAAAGTTTTACTCCAATTGGCAACAGCCCCACGTATCGTATTACTTACTCCTAATCCTTCAATCGGTTGTTTTACAGATGTTGAAATAATATTAATAATTCGGCCATATTTATTTGTTTTCATTCCAGCAACTACTGCCTGGACCAATAGTTGATTACACAATAGATGCTGGGAAAAAGCAGCCGTAAACTCTGAAAGATTAGCATTAAATATAGGGCCACCCTTGGGTCCACCAGTATTATTTAACAGAATATGGTAGTTTTTATTAATGTTTGCAGATAGTGTTTCTTTTAAGGTAGTAGGTTCAGTAAAATCTGCTAACAAATAATTATGGTTTTGTCCATATTCAGTTGGTAATTCAGACAAAACAATTTTTAGTTTTTCTTCGTTCCTTGCTACTAGGGTGATATTGGCACCAAGTGCGGCTAGTTCCATCGCAGAGGACTTACCAATACCTGCAGTACTACCACAGATTAATGCATTTTTATTTTTTAAATTCAGATTCATAAGTTTATTTCAATGATTAATTATCGTATTTAATACAAATATTTTTAGGTTCTGTAAAGAACTTCAACGCCTCAAAACCACCTTCACGCCCTACACCGCTGTTTTTAATACCGCCAAATGGGGTCCGTAAATCTCTATTTAACCAGGTATTTACCCAAACGATTCCAGCTTCAATTTTTTTAGAAACTCGCATTGTTCTATTAATATTACTGGTCCAAAGTGTTGCTGACAGTCCATACTTGACGCTGTTAGCCATTGCTAAAACATCTTTTTCAGTTTCAAAAGGCATGATGGTAACTACAGGTCCAAAAATTTCTTCTTGATTGATTCTACATTGATGGTTAAAGATTTCTATAACAGTAGGCTCTAAATAATATCCGTTTTCAGATCCCTTTACGATAACTTTATTCCCACCAGTTAAAATTTTTCCACCTTCTTTCTTTGCTAAATTTATGTAAGACAAAACTTTTTCAAGATGAGGTTTGGAAACCAAAGCACCGATATTAGTTGTTGAAACAAATGGATCACCAATTTTCAAATCTCTTACCTTAGCAACAAAGTCTTTTTTAAATTTTGAATAAATTGATTTTTCTACAAAAATTCGACTTCCGCATAAACAAATTTGCCCTTGATTAGCAAAAGATGATTTTATAGTCACCGAAAGCATTTTTTCGTAATTACAATCTGCAAAAATGATATTAGGATTTTTACCACCTAATTCTAAAGATAATTTTTTAAACATAGGAGCTGCAGTCCTTGCAATCGATTCGCCAGTTTTTGTACCGCCTGTAAATGAAATTGCTTTAATGTTTGGATGTTCTACAATTGCTTGTCCTGCAGCAGTGCCTGTGCCATGGATGATATTTAAAACACCATCTGGTAATCCTGCTTTTGAGCATAGTTCTCCTAATAAAAAGGCTGTCATTGGAGTTACTTCACTAGGTTTAGCTACAACCGTATTACCTGCAGCAAGTGCTGGAGCTATTTTCCATGTAAATAAATATAATGGTAAGTTCCAAGGTGATATACATCCAACTACTCCAATGGCTTGCCGTAAGGTAAAATTCATAGAATTAAGTCCTATGCTTTCGTGAGCTTCACTTGAAAATTGGGTGATAGCATGCGCAAAAAATCTAAAATTGCTAGAAGCCCTTGGAATATCAACGGATTTCGCTAATTTTAATGGCTTTCCGTTGTCCAATGTCTCTGCTTCTGCTAACATATCTAGATGATCGTCTATTAAATCAGCAATTTTTGAAAGAATAGTACTTCGCTCATTTATCGTCGTATTGGACCAAGCAGGAAAAGCTTTTTTAGCAGCTAAATAGGCACTATTCACGTCCACTTTAGTCGAAGATGCGATTTTTGAATATACTTCACCTTTCGAAGGATTGTAATTGTCTAACCAATCTTTTGAGAATGATTCATCATAAGATCCATCGATAAAGTTTAGTATTTTTTTCATAATTATATTATAAAGGCTTGTATGCGGTAACTTTAATTTCTATTACTAAATCTGGATGTGGTAATTGATGGACTGCTACCGTAGTTCTTGTGGGGCCAGTTTCTTTATCAAAAAATTCCGCATAGGTTTTGTTATAACCCGCAAAATCATTCATATTAACTAAAAAAGTGGATACGTCTACGACATCTTTTAACGAAGCTCCAATTTTTTTTAAATTGGTATCTATGTTATTTAAAACCTCACGAGTTTGGACCTCAATATTTAAAAATTTGGTACCCATTTCATCAATAATATCAACGCCAGCAATCGAATTGTCTGACCTTCTAGAACTAGTTCCAGACACAAATATAAAATCGCCTACTCTTTTTACGTGAGGGTACGCACCTCTTGGAGTAACTTTTCCGTTTTTTTTCATAGGTTATAGGTTTTTTTCAACAGTAGCATGATGTAAAATAATTTTTGTTTCGTTTTGTACCAAAGTTAGCTTTTCTTCCAAACTCATAGTACTTCGGAGTTTTCCATCGTCTAATAAATTTAAAATAGCTTGATCTTGAGCTCTTCCTCTTTTCATAGCTTCCGAATAAGGAATATCGGCATTAAATGTTACAAGAGAATATTTTGAATTGTATTTTTTTGGGAAATGATCTTCAAAGGCAACTTCTAACTTTCTTTTTTCTTGAAATAAAGGATTGGCCGTATGTTCTTTCATTTCGTGAAAGTTATCAATGGCAAGATCGGCTATAGCGTCTGCATCGATTTTTCTTTCTTTTTGAAATTCAGCGAAAGTTGTTTCCCAATCCCCTTCATATTTTTCAATAAACTTATCCAAAACGACCACATCCTCTAGAGAAGCATTCATTCCCTGTCCGTAAAAGGGAACGATAGCATGTGCCGCATCTCCCAAAATTAATGTTTTACCCATAACATTCCAAGGGTAACATTTTATGGTTCCTAAATATGCGGTTGGATTTTCAAAAAATTCTTGTGTTAAATTTGGCATTAATGCCTTGGCGTCTGGAAATTCCCGTTCAAAATATTCATTCACCTTTTCTGCTGTAGTTAGTTTTTCAAAATTATCTTTTCCGGTTTGATGTGCTAAAAATAATGTAACCGTAAAACTCCCATCAAGATTTGGTAATGAGATTAACATATTTTCACCACGAGGCCAAATATGCAATGCCTTATGTTCGTCTTGAAACTTTCCGTTTTCAGTTGCAGGAATAGTCAGTTCTTTATAGCTATGACTAAGCCAATCAATTGAATAACTTAATCGAAGACTTTTGTTAGCATACATATTATTTCTTACAACAGATCCAGCTCCATCTGTTCCGAAAATAAGATCAGCTTTATAAGTGTTTTCTTTTTTTGAATTAACATCTTTAAAGATAGCCGTTGTGTTTAAAAAATTTAGGGATTCACAACTTTGATTAAAAATTAAAGAAATATTGGGTAGTTTTTCGGCAGCATTTAATAATAACATATTCAGTCCAGGGCGTGAAATCGAATTTATAAATTTATCTTCTTTACCGCT
>SGZC01000086.1 GCA_004213605.1 Flavobacteriales bacterium | reverse complement strand
AAATGTTTCTACCGAATTTCACAATTACGAATTAGAATGGACGGAATCATCGATCAACTTTTTTGTCGATGGAGAGCAATATCATACTTTTTCTAATAATTCAAATGTTCCTTTTAACCAAGAATTTTTCTTCATATTAAATGTAGCTATGGGCGGAACTTTTGGTGGTTCTATAGACCCATTGTTTGAGCAGTCTAGTATGGAAATCGATTATATAAGAGTTTATCAATAATGAAAAAACTAATTACTGTAAAATTAATATTTCTCTATATCTTTTTGACAGGTTTTATTTTTTCCTGTACAAAGCTTTTTTCCAATGGAAATAATGCTGACGATTTAAAAAGCATAGATCAAAAGGTGGAAATTCTTCTCTCTAAAATGACTTTGGAGGAGAAAATTGGTCAAATGAATCAATACAATGGTTTTTGGGACTTTACAGGACCAGCTCCAAAAGGAGGTCATGCTGAGAAGAAATATGAAGATCTAAAAAACGGTTTGGTTGGTTCCATGCTAAACGTGAGGGGCGTTAAAGATGTCACTGCAGTGCAAAAAGTGGCAGTAGAGGAATCCAGATTAGGAATTCCTCTTATTATAGGATTTGATGTTATACACGGATATAAAACCATAAGTCCTATTCCAATCGCAGAAGCAGCAAGCTGGGATTTAGAAGCTATTAAAAAATCCGCAGAAATGGCAGCACTTGAATCATCTGCTGCAGGAATCAACTGGACGTTCGCTCCAATGGTAGATATTTCTAGAGATGCTCGATGGGGGAGAGTTATGGAGGGTGCAGGAGAAGATCCATATCTTGGAAGTAAAATTGCAGAAGCCAGGGTCAATGGTTTTCAAGGGAATGATTTATCGCTTAACTCCACCATAGCTGCATGTGCAAAACATTTTGCAGCCTATGGATTTGCTGAAGGCGGAAGAGATTATAATACGGTAGACATAGGTACTTCTACACTTTACAATATGGTATTTCCTCCTTTTATAGCTGCAAAAAATGCTGGAGTGAAGACTTTTATGAATTCTTTTAACGAACTGAATGGAGTTCCAGCTACTGGAAATAAATATTTACAAAGAGATATCTTAAAAGAGAAATGGGCTTACGACGGGTTTATAGTTTCAGATTGGGGTTCTATAACAGAAATGATTTCACATGGTCATGCCAAAGATGGCCAACATGCTGCTGAATTAGCCTTGAATGCTGGTTCTGACATGGATATGGAATCATACTTGTATGTGAAACATCTTGAGGATCTTGTGGATGATAAAAAAGTTGATCTTAATTTTATTGACGATGCCACTAGACGAATTTTAAAAGTCAAGTATGAATTAGGTCTTTTCGATGATCCCTACAAATATTGTGACCTTGAAAGAGAAAAAGAAATCACAGGAAGTAAAGAAATCAATGATGCAGCTTTTGATATTGCTAAAAAGTCAATTGTTTTATTAAAAAATAAAAACAACTTGCTACCTCTAAAAAAAGAGGGGCAAAAAATTGCTCTAATAGGAGCTTTAGCTACCGATAAAACAAGCCCTTTAGGAAGTTGGAGAATTGCTGCCGATGACCACACTGCAGTTTCTGTGCTGGAAGGTTTAAGTCAATATACTGGTAATACAATTACCTACTCTAAAGGTGCTGATTTGACATACGGTAAAACTGAATTTGTAACAGAACTAAATATTAACACCACTGATAAAAGTGAATTCACGAAAGCAAAAGAAGTTGCTAGAAATGTAGATGTAGTTATAATGGTTCTTGGGGAACATGGTTTTCAGAGTGGAGAAGGTAGAAGTAGAACGTCATTAGACTTACCTGGTGTACAGCAAGAATTGCTTGAAGAAATATTCAGTGTTAATCCCAATATCGTTTTAGTACTCAACAATGGTAGACCTTTAACAATCAACTGGGCAGACGAAAACATCCCTGCTATAGTTGAAGCATGGCAATTAGGTACTCAAAGTGGGCATGCTATTGCGCAGGTTCTATACGGAGATTACAATCCAAGTGGAAAACTTCCTATGACTTTTCCAAGAGATGTAGGACAAGTGCCTTTGTATTATAATTATAAAAATACAGGAAGACCGAACCTACCTGGTCCTGATAGTGTATTCTGGTCGCACTATAATGATGAAGTAAATACTCCTTTATACCCTTTTGGTTATGGTTTAAGTTATTCAATATTTAAATACAGCAATCTGAGCGTAACAAATAACTTCGAGAGGAATTCAAAAATAGAAATTTCTATAGCGGTAAAAAATATTGGGGATGTCGAAGGAAAAGAAGTTGTTCAATTATACATCAGAGATAAATATGCAAGTATAACAAGACCTGTTAAAGAACTCAGGGGGTTTGAACTACTAAATTTAAAAGCTGGTGAAACAAAAGTTGCAAAGTTTGAACTCACTGAAAAAGAATTAGGTTTTTATGATAACCAAGGAAAATGGATTTTTGAGAGGGGAGAATTTGAAGTATTTGTGGGAGGTAATTCTCAAACCCAAAACAAAAAATCATTTAAAATCTAATAATAACTAAAAAAAATTAAATCGTAACAAAGATGAATAAAACATATTTCCTTATAGCTTCTTTAGTTTTTGTAAATATAGCCCTATCTCAAAACGCTCCTATAGACTTTGAGATCGATGGGTTTGGAGCTGATTGGACTTGGACTGTATTCGAAAATGATACCAATCCCCCTTTAGAAATTGTTGCAAATCCTGATCCATCAGGAATTAACACTTCTGAAACAGTAGCTAAATTTACTGCATTACAACTAGGACAACCCTTCGCAGGTGTAGAGTCCTTGCATGGTTCCGATATAGGTACTTTTGATTTAACTGCTTCCAATGCTTTGGTAAACATCATGGTATATAAAACTAAAATAAGTGATATTGGTATTAAATATGTAACCCCTTCAGGAGCAGCACAAATGGAACTTAAAGTTGCTAATACCCAAGTAAATCAATGGGAATTAATTACCATTGATTTTTCAGATTATATCGGTTTACCTGAAACAACAGGCTTAGATCAGATTGTAATTTTTCCAGATTTTATTACTCGTGATGCAGACGATGTCATCTATTTTGATAATATTTCGTTTGGTCCATTTGAACCAGGAGAAATTATTGAATTACCAGTGGATTTTGAATTAGATACCGATTATGGAATTATAGGTTTTGAAGGGGCTGAATCTTCGGTAGTTTCAAACCCTGATGTATCTGGAGAGAATACGAGTGAAACAGTAGTTGAAACCACTAAAACAGTAGGAGCTCAATTTTATGCAGGAACAGCAATGGGTCTTGATACACCCATTAATTTTTCTGAATCAGAGTCCATATCTATAAAAACATGGTCACCGAAGGCAGATATACCAGTGCGTTTAAAATTAGAAGCAGCTGGTGGCGTTTTTATAGAACTAGATACCAACACGACACAAGAAAACCAATGGGAAACATTGACTTGGGATTTTTCTGGACAAACTTCAGGAATCGATTTTACTACGGTAGTTGTTTTCTTTGAGTTTGTACCTGATTTACCAGGAGACGGATCGACGTATTATTATGATGATATCGAAGTAGCACAATCCTTATCATTAAATAGTAGTGAATCATTTTCGGTTAGTTCATTTCCAAATCCAGTGAACGATACTTGGAATGTTTCATCTGTAGATGAAATTTCTCAAATAAATATATACAACATTCTAGGAGAAAATATCAAAACTGTTTCTCCTCACATGAATACTTATTCGTTAGAAATGAGCCATTTTAATTCTGGAATTTACCTAATGAAGATAGTTTCTTCAAAAGGAGAAACCAACACTTTAAAAGTGTTAAAAAACTAATTTAACAACTTAATATTAATATCATGAAACAATTTTATTTTTTAATTTTACTAACCTTTGGTTTTGCTTCTTTAGGTATTGCTCAAAATACTGTAACGGTCAATGCTAGTGCGACTCAAAATGGTTATGCTAATGTATTTTTTACAGATGGCAACTTTGCTTTTGGTGGACCTTGGGGAGTACCTGATCTAAAAACAGTCGTTGATCCAGGAGCTAACAGTTTGACCTTGCAACCCAACTTTAATACTTGGGGTGACGGTACAGATTCTTTTTGGGTAGATCAAACTACAGGTCTTGGTAATAAAATATTTGAAGGAAACACCTATGTTGAGGATAATTCTTTATTGGGGAGTCAACTCGACTTTGAAGGATCTGTATCTTCTTACACCATCAGCCCTGATTATCAGGTATATGCTTTTATAAAGGTTTTTAATTCAGATTTTTCTTTTGAGAAAAAAGAAGAGGTTGAATTAACAGCTACAGGAACCTTTTCAGTTTCTTACACAAACGTTGAAGCTACAGACGCAGTGGTTCAATATGGATTTAGAGTAGTAGGTCTCAATGCCAATCCTGCTAATGAAGCTGCATTGGGAAGTGTTATAGTTGGTGAAATACCTTCAACTACAGTAACGGTCAATGCTAGTGCGACTCAAAATGGTTATGCTAATGTATTTTTTACAGATGGTAACTTTGCTTTTGGTGGACCTTGGGGAGTACCTGACCTAAAAACAGTAGTAGATGCGGCAGCCAACAGTTTGACCTTGCAACCCAACTTTAATACTTGGGGTGACGGTACAGATCCTTTTTGGGTAGATCAAACTACAGGTCTTGGTAATAAAATATTTGAAGGAAATACCTATGTTGAGGATAACACTTTAGTGGGAACTCAAGTCAACTTTGAGGGGTCTGTATCTTCTTACACGATCAGCCCTGATTATCAGGTATACGCTTTTATCAAGGTATTTAATTCAGATTTTTCTTTTGAGAAAAAAGAAGAGGTTGAATTAACAACTACAAGTAATTTTTCTGTTTCTTACACAAACGTTGAAGCTACAGATGCGGTGGTTCAATATGGATTTAGAGTAGTAGGTCTCAATGCCAATCCTGCAAATGAAACTGCCTTAGGAAGTGTTGTTGTTGGTGAACCAGTAGCTCCTGATCTTGTAGAATTTCCGGTTACTTTTGAGAGCGCTACAGCAAATTATAATGTAGTTGGTTTTGGAGGTGTAGAACCGGCAGTAGAAGCAAATCCAGATCCATCAGGAATCAATACCAGTAATACAGTTGTTAGAAGTACTAAAACCGTTGGTGCTCAATTTTGGGGTGGAGCAGAAATGTCGTTAGATGTACCGATTGACTTTTCAGCATCCGAGGTTATTTCAATAAAAACTTGGTCACCAAAGGCTGATATTCCGGTTCGTTTAAAATTAGAAGATGGACTTGGAGGTTTTGTTGAGTTAGATGTTAACACAACAGTAAGCAATGAATGGGAAACACTCATGTGGGATTTTTCAGGACAAACTGCAGGGATGAACTTCAACAAAGTAGTGGTGTTTTTTGAATTTGTGCCTGGTTTAGGTGGAGATGGTTCTATTTATTATTATGATGATATTGAAGTGGTAGTTTTTCCAATACCTTCTTTGCCGATAACACTTGAGGAAGATGTTAACCCATATTTTCAAGATTTTAATGGCTCTGACACTCAAATTATAGCGAATCCTTATCAAGAAGGAGACAATACCTCGGCAGAGGTAGCTCAGAACATTATTCCTGCTAATGAAGCATTTGCTGGTGTTAGTTTTTCGGTTCAAACAATTGACTTAGCTCAAGGAAAAACATTTAATTTAGATATAAGAACGATCTTACCAGATGCATCTATTTTATTAAAGTTAGAAAACTCAACCAATGGAACTTCCGTTGAAAGAGAAATAGTTGTTGTCGAGGAGAATCAGTGGGAAAATATAATGTTTGATTTTGGTGCTGAAGCTGATGCAACTTATGATAGAGTTACATTGTTTATGTATTTTAATGATTCAATAAATTTTAATAGAGTAGCATATTGGGATAATTTAGAACAAAATTTAAATGATTTAGTAGTATTACCAGTTACTTTTGAGAGCGCTACCGCAAATTACAATGTAGTTGGTTTTGGAGGTGTAGAACCAGCGGTAGAGACGAATCCAGATCCATCAGGAGAAAATACGAGTAATACGGTAGTTAGAAGTACAAAAACCGTAGGTGCTGAATTTTGGGGTGGAGCAGAAATGACTTTAGATGAAGTCATTGATTTTTCAGAATCGGAATCTATATCGATAAAGACTTGGTCACCAAAGGCAGATATTCCAGTTCGATTAAAACTAGAAGATGGACTTGGAGGTTTTGTAGAATTAGACGTTAATACTACCGTTGCGAGTCAGTGGGAGACCCTTACATGGGATTTCACAGGACAGACTGCAGGGTTAAACTTTAACAAAGTAGTGGTGTTTTTTGAATTTGTTCCTGGTTTACCAGGTGATGGCTCAATCTATTACTACGATGATATTGAGATCGCACCAATTGTACCCGATTTAGTAGAACTACCAGTTACTTTTGAGAGTGCTACTGCAAATTATAATGTGATCGGTTTTGAAGGAGCTGATGCAGCCGTAGAGGCGAATCCAGATCCATCAGGAGAAAACACGAGTGATACGGTTGTTAGAAGCACTAAGACAGATGGCGCGCAGTTCTATGCTGGAACTACAATGACTTTAGATGTAGCGATTGATTTTTCAGAATCGGAATCTATATCGATAAAGACTTGGTCACCAAAGGCAGATATTCCAGTTCGATTAAAACTAGAAGGAACTGCTGGTGAGGTATTAG
>SGZC01000085.1 GCA_004213605.1 Flavobacteriales bacterium | reverse complement strand
GAAGTATTACTTTCATAATCTCCAATCAAGTCATTTCTGTTAGTGAACGATACCTGAGCAATAATTAAAGAAGTGCTTATAAAAGCAACGAATAATAGTAGATTTTTTTTCATTTTTTTTTTTTTTAAAATTTTGATCTAAAATAACATAATTATTTTGAATATGAAAGATTGGCAAATCATAAATTACTACTCATTTAATTGTATCTCTCTAATTTTTTTAAATAAATCAGAAGAATAAACAAAATCAGTCACATCCTTGTTTTCAGTTTTAAATATTTCAAGATTAGACCCTTGCCAAACTAATTTACCATCTTTTAAAAAAACAATTTTCTCACCAATTTCCATAACTGAATTCATGTCATGTGTTACTACAACAGTAGTGATGTTATTCTCTCTAGTGATATCCTGAATTAATTGATCGATTAGAGTTGCAGTTTTTGGATCTAATCCTGAGTTTGGTTCATCGCAAAAAAGATATTTTGGATTGTTCACAATGGCTCTAGCTATTGAAACTCTTTTTTTCATACCTCCAGAGATCTCGGAAGGAAATTTTTTATTAATATTTTTTAAATCAACACGTTCTAATACTTCATTAACTCTAAAAATCATTTCAGATCTTTCTTTATTAGAAAACATTCGCAAAGGAAACATTACATTTTCCTCAATATTCATTGAATCAAACAAGGCACCTCCCTGAAATAACATTCCGGTCTCTTCACGTAAAATCCTGTGTGCATCAGAGTCCATTTTGCTGATAGCTTTATCTTCAAATAATATTTCACCGTGATTAGGCTTAAATAAGCCTAACATGCATTTTAACATCACTGTTTTTCCACTACCACTTCTTCCAATGACCAGATTGGTTTTTCCTTTTTCAAAAGTTGCAGAAATTCCTTTTAAAATTTCATCTTTCCCAAAACTCTTTTTTATTTCAGATACTTTTATCATTAGCTCAATAATAATTGTGTAACAATATAATTGGTTAAAATTATAATAATACTCGTCCAAACAAATGAGTTCGTACTCGCTTTACCAACCTCCAAAGCTCCACCCTTCATATAATATCCTTGCCAAGAAGGGACGGTAGCTAGAATAATGGCAAATAAAAATGTTTTAATAAAAGCATATGCTAGATGAAATGGATAAAAAGTATCTTGTAGACCAATCGTAAAATCAGTTGCGGTTGTAAAGCCTCCGTAAACGCCAGCTAGAAATCCGCCAAAAATCCCCAAAAACATCGCTATTGCTATTATAAACGGATAAAAAAACATCGCAATTAACTTTGGAAAAACTAAATAGTTTAAGGAGTTAATACCCATCACTTCCAAAGCATCAATTTGCTCGGTAACTCTCATGGATCCGATACTTGAAGTAATGAAAGATCCAACTTTTCCAGCCATAATAATAGACATAAACGTTGGTGCAAATTCTAGAATGATGGATTGCCTGGTAGCAAAGCCTATTAATGACTTCGGGATGAGTGGATTTTCCAGATTTAGAGCAGTTTGTATAGAAATTACACCTCCTACAAAAAAAGAAATAAAACAAACAATTCCTAAAGACTTAATAATTAAGTCATCAATTTCTTTTAAAATCAATTCTTTCATCACCGATTTTTTAGTAGGACTGCTAAATACTTTTTTTAGCATTAAAAAATAGGATCCAATATCATGTATGTATTTAATTGGTTTTTTCACTAATGCTAAAATATTAAATTAAAATTCAATGATTTAGTTTTTATTATTTTTTAAAAAATAAAGATTTCATTTTGTCATAAATAGCGGTATTTTCATAAATACCTCCAAAAAGTTCAGCATAAGGGCCTGAAGTGAAAACAGGAACCATAGTAGCAGAATGTCCAGTCGTTGAAAATACTGGTTTAATTTTATTATAGTCTCCATTTTCTTGACCCAGAGTAAATCCACCAGTTTCGTGATCAGCTGTAACGATAACCAATGTTTCTTTATTTAATTCTGAAAAGTCCAATACGGCACCTATCGTTTGATCAAAGTCAATCAATTCACTTATCAGATAGTCTGCGTCATTATCATGACCAGCCCAATCTATTTGGGCACCTTCTATCATTAAAAAAAAACCATTTTCATTCGCAGATAAATAGTCTAAAGCAAGTTCTGTGGCATCCGACAGAAAAGTTCCTCTCCCCTCTAACATTTTTGGCAAGCCCTTAGGAGCTAATAAATACCCTTGTTTTTTTGAAGAATTAGTGGTAGGCTCTGTTACTAAGGAATCTAAATTCATCGTAAAATTATTTTCTTCTAATTCTAAAATAAGATCTCTATTATCTTCACGATTGTTAAAGTAGTCGCTGCCACCTCCAGCAAAAAAATCAATTTCAGAATTTACTAATTGAGAGGCAATATCTTCAGCCATACTTCTTTTTTTTGTGTGGGTATAAAAAGCAGCAGGCGTAGCATGTGTAACCGAAGAAGTTGAAATAATTCCCGTTGAAATTCCAATTTCAGAAACCTCTTCAACGATATTTTTAACGGCTAAAGTATCTGTAGTAACTCCCAGAGCTCCATTGTATGTTTTAATACCGCTAGCAAAAGCTGTTGCTGAGGAGGCTGAATCAGTGATTAATTCGCTAGCAGAGGATGTTTTAATTAGTCCAATAACAGGAAAACGATCAAAATTTGATTTATTTTTATGATAATATTGGCTCGCAGAGACTTGGCTTAGCCCCATGCCATCTCCAATAAGTAAAATTATGTTTTTAACCTTTGTTACTGATTTTTGCTTGAGATTATTGGCAATTTCTTTTTTAGGCATACAAGAAATTACGATACTTGAGAAGCATAGAATTTGTAACAATAATTTAAAAGAGTATTTCATACGAAAAATTAAGTATCAAAAATACATATAAACTGTTTGTTTAAAATAGATCTACATTAACTATTTTAACTATTTTTTATTTTTTTAGTCCAACTAGTTTCTTTTTTATTCCTCGCCATCGATAGCTGCGAATAAACTCCCCTTCTTCAACAGAAACGATATAAGAAACTTTTTTTCGAGAAGCCCTTAAATAGCCAAAAAGTGTATTTTTTAAAAAGGAACAACTCTTCTTTTTTAAAGCTAATTTTGTTGCTGCTATCATTAATAAAAAGAACCCATACCTCATTTTATAAAAAGCTTCTCCTTGTTTGTATTTAGCATTTACAGAATAATTAACTCCAGTTGGTTTTAAGTGTTGGACTTTAAGATGCTCATCGGTAGCGATCGACCATCCGTGATATCTGGCAAGTAACTCATCAACCGTATCCCAACCCATAGTGTTTTTTAGTCCTCCAATAGCCATAAAACAGTCTTTTCGATAGGTTTTAAGAGCTCCTCTGAGATGATCTTTGTTGGTTAGACCCTCTACAATCCATGTGTTGTTTTTTTTAACATAACAAAATCCACCAGCCATTCCAACATTGGCATCGTGTTGAAAAAGTTCAATAACTCTTTCAAAATAATTTAATGGAAAAATAAGATCCGCATCGAGTTTACAGATAACATCATACGATTTGTCCACTAGATCAAAACCTTTATTAAATGCGTTTATAACTTTACTTCCAGGTAAATGATTGTTTGATGAGATTAATTTTATAGATTCAATATTTGTAAAGTTATTAGTAAAAGATTCTATAATTTTTTGTGTGCCATCTGTTGAATTATCGTTAACGATAATTATTTTATGAATCGGGATCGTTTGATTGACTAAGGAATGAAGTGTCTTGCCGATATGTTCTTCCTCATTATAAGCAGGTATAATTATATTTATTCTCATATCAGACAACAATTTACAAATCTTATAATTTATAAATACACCTTAGTTATCATTTTCTTTCAGCATACACCAAGTAGAATCTAGGAGTAAACTTTCTTAAAATGGGTCTTAAGCCTATTTTTTTGACTGGACTTGTAAATTTTATATGATCTTTAATTTCCCATCCAGATTTTTTTAGGAGCCAATCAAATTGCCAATCTTCAAATTCGTGGTAATGCCTATCCCATTGGTCATTTTTGTTTCTATAAGCATTAGAAAACCACAGTTTTAGGGGCACCGAAGCAATTAATTTATTAGTTTTTATTGCAGTTAAAACGTTAAACGGAGCCACCATATGTTCAAAAATTTGAAAGGCAGTAATAACATCAAAATCATTATTGGTTACAACTGAAGTGTCTCGGTCAAGGTCTTGTCCAAGAGTGTTATTTACCTTGAACCCTTCATTGATTAAGATTTCTGAAAATGGATTGGAAACTCCTAAATCTAGTATAATTTCGTTTTTAGCAACGTATTTTTTAAGGAAATCTAATGTAATTTGGTATCGCTTATGTGGAAAACTATTTTCGTACAAGATCTAGGTATTATTACACTTGATAAATAATGGCATTAATGTTCATTCCAGCACCAACGCTAGCAAAAATGATGTGATCTCCTTTATCTATTGAATGATTTTCTAATTCCCCTCTTAAAATTAAGTCATATAAGGTAGGAACAGTTGCTACACTAGAATTTCCTAATTTATTGATGGACATAGGCATAATATATTCTGGCATATCAAGGTCATACAATTTGTAAAATCGTTGGATGATAGCTTCATCCATTTTTTCATTTGCTTGATGAATTAATATTTTCTTTATACTAGAAATATCAACTTTTGATTTATCTAAACAAGCCTTCATTGCAAGTGGAACATTGGTGAGAGCAAATTCATAGATTTTTCTCCCCAACATTTTTATATATTTTGTGTTTTTGATGTCTTTAGGATTAAAAGACTCTCCAAAATAGATATAGTTGGCTTCTTCAAGAGCATAGGTGGCCGATTCATGAGCAAGAATACCCCCTTCTGAATTGTCCGTTTTTTCTAAAACAACTGCTGCTGCTCCATCGCTAAAAATCATGGAGTCACGGTCGCTTCGATCGGTAACTCTTGAAAGCGTTTCAGTCCCCACTACTAAGCATTTTTTTGCAATACCTGCTTTTATAAAGGCGTTTGCTTGAATCATTCCTTCAACCCACCCTGGGCATCCAAATAAAATGTCATAAGCTACACAACTCGGATTTTTTATATTAATTTTTTGCTTAATTCTTGAGGCAATACTTGGAACCGCATCGCTTTGTTTAGAGCCATGAGAAACATCTCCATAATTATGAGCTGCAATTATATAATCTAATTCTTCAGCATTAATATTGGAATTTTGTATCGCTTTTTCTGATGCAATAGCTCCAATGTCAGAATTATTTAGATGATCTTTTGCATAACGCCTTTCAGAAATTCCAGTAATATGTTTAAACTTTTTAATGATTATCTCATTATCCGCCTTATACTGTTGTTTATCTTCAGTATAAAAATCATTTTTTAAAAATGAATTATTTGGAATCTTTTGTTGGGGAATATAGCTGCCAACACCAGTAATTTTTATAGCCATAAGCTACTAATTTTCTTGTGATTGGTAAAAATAGAAAAGCTTTTCTTAAGAAAAGCTTTTTATTTGATAATTTTTTTAATTAGTTCTAATTTACAGGTAACTAATCAACCATAAATTCTTCGATAGGAGTGCAAGTACAAATTAAATTACGGTCTCCATAAGCATCATCTACCCTTCTGACGGTGGGCCAAAATTTGTTCTCTCTTATATAAGACAACGGAAAAGCAGCTCTTTCTCTTGAATATGGAAAACTCCAATCATCTCTGGTAAGCATTTCTAAGGTATGTGGTGAATTCTTAAGTGCGTTATTGGGTTCATCTATTTTTGCATCATCAATTTCTTTTCTGATTGAAATCATAGCATCACAAAAACGGTCTAATTCTTCTAAACTTTCACTCTCTGTTGGCTCAATCATCATAGTGCCTGCAACTGGGAAAGAAACCGTTGGAGCATGAAAGCCATAATCTATTAGTCTTTTTGCGATATCGGTCACCTCAATTCCGTTAGTTTTAAATGGGCGACAGTCTATAATCATTTCATGTGCAGCTCGACCACTTTCACCGGTATATAATACTTCGAAAGAACCATGTAACCTTTCTTTTATGTAATTGGCATTTAATATGGCAAATTCAGTTGATTTTTTTAACCCTTTTTCTCCAAGCATACAGATGTATGCATAGGAAATCAAACAAACTAAAGCAGATCCCCAAGGAGCTGCAGAAATAGCTGTAATCGCCTTTTCTCCTCCAGTCTTTATAACTGGATTACTGGGTAAAAAAGGAGCTAGTTGTTTTGCGACGCAAATGGGGCCAACTCCGGGACCACCTCCACCATGCGGAATGGCAAAAGTTTTATGTAGATTTAAGTGACATACATCTGCTCCAATTGCTCCTGGATTCGTTAAGGCAACTTGAGCATTCATGTTTGCTCCATCCATGTATACTTGACCTCCGTTTTCGTGAATGATACGATTGATTTCAATAATTGAAGCTTCGTAAACACCATGCGTAGAAGGATACGTTATCATAAGGGATGATAGATTGTCTTTATGTAAAATAGCTTTTTCACGTAAATCGTCAATATCAATATCTCCCTGTTCAGTAGCCTTTGTAACTATAACTTTCATTCCTGCCATCACTGCACTTGCAGGATTGGTTCCATGCGCTGAGGAGGGGATTAAACAAATATTTCTATGATGATCTCCTCTGGATTCATGATAAGCTCTAATCACCATTAAACCAGCAAATTCTCCTTGTGCACCAGAATTTGGCTGCAAAGAAGTTGCAGCAAAGCCTGTAATTTCAGTTAATTGGTCTTCTAAGTTTTTTAACATTTCC
>SGZC01000084.1 GCA_004213605.1 Flavobacteriales bacterium | reverse complement strand
CCTCTGTTGGTATGTTTTCTTCTAATAAATCCTTTAGTCCATTTTCAGAATGGTATTTTTCACCATTAAAATCGATGGTTAAACCTGGATTTAAATAGACATAATTTTTAAGCATCTTTACGACATACTCATTACGATACTTAAATTTTTTAAAAATGTTTTCGTCCGGAATGAAACTAACTTTTGTACCTTTTCGTTTTGAGGTTTCTTCAACTTCTGAGTCTATTTTTAGTTCACCTAATTCAAATTCAGCAAATTTAATTTGGTTATCTCTAACTGATTCGACCCTAAAATGACTTGAAAGCGCATTGACCGCTTTGGTACCAACTCCATTTAATCCTACAGCTTTTTTAAACGCACGGGAGTCATATTTTCCACCAGTATTCATTTTTGATACTACGTCAACTACTTTTCCAAGCGGAATACCACGCCCATAATCTCTGACTCTAACTTCCTTCTCTTTAATTCGTATTTCAATTGTTTTACCCGCGCCCATCACGAATTCATCAATACTATTGTCAATAACCTCTTTTAAAAGAATATAAATACCATCATCAGGAGAGGATCCATCACCCAATTTACCGATGTACATACCTGGTCTTAATCGGATGTGTTCTTTCCAGTCTAAAGACCGTATATTGTCTTCTGTATATTGTTGCTGAGCCATAGTTTAGGTATCCTGGCTAATATAAAATTTAGGTAGAAAAACTAAGGCTAAAAATATGGAAAGTAATTAACAATAATGAAACTAAAATTGTTGAAAAATATATGCGTGCTATACGTTAAATCTAAAATGCATTACATCTCCATCATCAACTACATAATCTTTACCTTCTACACTTAACTTTCCAGCTTCTTTAACCTTTGCTTCACTCCCATAACTCACAAAGTCATTGTATTTAATTACTTCTGCACGAATAAAACCTTTTTCAAAATCGGTATGTATAACTCCTGCTGCTTGGGGAGCGGTGGAACCCACATCAATAGTCCATGCTCTTACTTCTTTTTCGCCCGCGGTAAAATAAGTTTGTAGGTTTAATAATTTATAAGCACCTCGTATAAGTTTTGCAGAACCTGGTTCTTCCAGTCCTAAATCTTCCAAAAACATCTGACGCTCTTCGTATTCCTCTAATTCGTTAATATCCGACTCCGTTCCGACCGCTAAAAATATAACCTCCGCATTTTCGTTGGAAATAGCATCTTTCACTCGTTCTACATATTGGTTACCATTTGCTGCAGAAGCCTCATCAACATTACAAACGTACATGACAGGTTTGTCGGTGATAAACTGGATTGCATCAATAAAATCCGCTCGCTCTGAAGGAGTTAAATCGATCGCCCTAACTGAGGTTCCTGCCTCTAAACCTTTTTTAACTTTATTTAATGCAACTTCTTCCTTTTGAGCATCTTTATTACCAGTTCTAGATGCTCTTTTAACCTTATCTAATTTTTTCTCTGCCGTCTCCAAATCCTTTAGTTGAAGTTCGATATCAATCGTTTCTTTATCTCTAATCGGGTCTATACTTCCGTCAACATGAATGATGTTATCATTATCAAAACAACGCAAAACATGCAGAATAGCATCTGTCTCTCGAATATTACCTAAAAATTGATTTCCTAGACCTTCTCCTTTACTTGCTCCTTTTACCAAACCTGCAATATCAACAATCTCAACGGTTGCAGGTAAAACTCGTTGAGGATTTACTAATTCTTCTAATTTTTCAAGTCTTGGGTCCGGCACATTTACAACACCGATATTTGGTTCAATCGTACAAAAAGGGAAATTTGCACTTTGTGCTTTTGCATTGGACAAACAATTAAATAATGTTGATTTTCCAACATTGGGCAATCCTACTATTCCTGCTTTCATTTTTTAATTTTAATGGCTGCAAATATACATTATCAATCACAAATCAATTCTTTATTTTTTGAAATTAAAAAAAAGCACTGAGCGAAGAGCGATAGCGTTGTTTTACTTAGTAAAAAATTATTCGTCTCTATGTAAAAAAGATTTTTTTGATAACAACTCTTTTTCGGTCTCAACGATATCTTCATCAGGAATACAACAATCTACTGGACAAACTGCCGCGCATTGAGGTTCTTCATGGAAACCTATACATTCTGTACATTTATCAGGAACTATAAAGTAAAATTCATCACTTATAGGTTCTTGATCTTCTGATGCATTCACTTGTTTACCATTTGGTAAAAGAACCGGACCTAACAAATCAGTCCCCTCTTCAAATTTCCATTCGTCTGAGGGTTCATAAATTGCATTGTTGGGACATTCAGGTTCACAAGCACCACAATTTATACATTCATCGGTTATTATAATTGCCATCGAATTTACTTTTTCTAACTTTGTGCAAATTTAAAACTTCAAGTTTTAATACCAAAAAAATATAATGCAATTAATAAATAGAATTCAAGCTTTTGCAAAATTGGGGGAATTTATGAGTCAATTCTCAGAAAATGGTTATTTAAAAAAAGAGAACATACCCTTCAACGATCTTTATTTTAATAAGATGGTAGCGCTTATTAAGCAATCCAAATCTCATAATGGATGGTTTAATGAACATAATATTCAATTTGCTTTTAAAAGTTGGAGTGCGTGTTTAACGGATGAAAAACTACTAAAATGGACTTCTGAGTATGTTCTAGAAGGTTCGCCAAATAAAAAGATTGCAATCATTCTAGCTGGAAATATCCCTCTGGTTGGATTTCACGATTTTATAGCAGTATTAATTACTGGAAATAAGGTAATTGCAAAACTTTCAAACAATGACAAACTTCTACTACCCTTCTTAGCGAACTACCTAATTGATGTAGAACCACAGTTTGAGGATAAAATATATTTTACTTCGGAACAACTTGAAAATTTTGATGCGGTCATCGCCACTGGAAGCAATAATACTGCTCGATATTTTGATTATTATTTCGGAAAATACCCAAATATTATAAGGAAAAACAGAAATTCAGTTGCCATCTTGTCTGGCAAAGAAACTGAACATGAATTAATTGCTTTAGCTAATGATATCTTTAGATATTATGGGTTGGGTTGCAGAAATGTATCAAAAATCTATATTCCAAAAGATTATAATTTTGAAGCTTTTTTTAAAGCAATTTTTTGTTGGAAAAAGGTTATTAATGATCATAAATATATTAATAACTACGATTACAATAAAGCGGTATATTTAATGAGTAATTTTAATTTATTAGATAATGAATTTTTGATTTTAAAAGAAGATTCCAATTTTTCGTCACCTATTTCAGTTTTATTTTATGAATATTATGAAAATCTTTCTGCGATCAAAAAAATGTTAGACCGTGAAAAAGAAAATATTCAATGTGTTGTTTCCAATTTAGACCTTAATGGTCAAGTTAATTTTGGAGAATCTCAAAGTCCAAATTTATGGGACTATGCAGACGAAATTGACACAGTGGATTTTCTTTTAAATCTTACCAATTAAATTATTAATTATTTAACGAATAATATTTTTGGTTTTCTGATATTTGCAATGCAATAATTTAAAAAATGAAAAAACATAATTTTAGCGCGGGACCCTGTATTTTGCCGCAGTCGGTAATGCAAAAAGCTTCAGAAGCTGTTATTAATTTTAATAACTCAAACCTTTCACTTATAGAAATATCTCATCGAAGTAACGATTTTGTTGAGGTCATGGAGAATGCTCGAAGTTTGAGTTTAGAATTATTAGGTCTCCAAAATAAAGGATATAAGGCGTTATTTTTACAAGGGGGTGCTAGTATGGAATTTCTGATGGTGGCTTTTAATTTATTAGAAAAAAAAGCGGCATACCTAAATACGGGCACTTGGTCCAACAAAGCCATGAAAGAAGCTAAATTGTTGGGCGAATTGGTTGAAGTTGGTTCATCGAAAGATAAAAACTTTAATTATATACCTAAAAATTATTCTATCCCAGCAGACGTAGATTATTTCCACTGCACCAGCAACAACACGATCTTTGGAACACAACTAAATGAATTTCCAAACACAACTACTCTTAAAGTTTGTGACATGAGTAGTGATATATTTTCAAGACAACTAGATTTTTCACAATTCGATCTGATATATGCTGGAGCACAAAAAAACATGGGACCAGCTGGAACTACATTAGTCATCATAAAAGAGGAAATACTCGGTAAGGTTTCCAGAACAATTCCCTCTATGTTGGACTACCAAGTTCATCTTAATAAGGACAGTATGTTTAATACGCCTGCTGTTTTTCCTGTATATGTGTCAATGTTGACGCTGGAATGGTTAAAAAATTTAGGTGGTATTTCAGAAATTGAAAAGATTAATAATAAAAAAGCAGAAATCCTATATGCTGAAATTGATAGAAACCCATTATTTACTGGATTTGTTCCCAATATTGAAGATCGGTCTAAAATGAATGCTACCTTTAACCTAATAGATACCTCGCTGTCAAATCGTTTTAATCAATTATGGAACGAAGCTGGCATCAATGGTTTAAATGGTCATCGAAGTGTTGGTGGATACCGAGCCTCTATGTACAACGCTTTGCCCATAGAAAGTGTAGATATCCTTATAGAAGTCATGAAACGTTTAGAACAAAAAGCATAAAGTACAACTCCTTATAAAACTGAATTATGAAAGTATTAGCAAATGATGGTGTATCAAAACCTGGTATAGAGTCACTGGAAGCATCGGGATTTGAAGTGATAACCACAACTGTAGCTCAAGAACAATTAGTAGATTATATAAACAATCATATAATTGATGTTCTTTTGGTAAGAAGCGCAACAAAAGTTAGAAAAGATATCATAGATTCTTGTCCTAGTCTAAAAATTATAGGACGTGGCGGTGTTGGTATGGATAATATTGACGTTGATTATGCTAGAAGTAAAAATATTAAAGTTATCAATACACCTGCGGCATCCTCAGCTTCCGTAGCAGAATTGGTTTTTGCTCATTTATTTGGGGGTGTTCGTTTTTTATATGATTCTAACAGAAATATGCCTTTGGATGGGGATTCCAAGTTTAAAGAACTCAAAAAAAATTATGGCGGAGGTCGTGAATTAAGAGGAAAAACGTTAGGTATTGTAGGATTGGGAAGAATTGGGCAAGAAGTCGCAAAAATTGGATTGGGATGCGGTATGAAAGTTATTGCAAGCGACAAATTTATGGAAACCACTACAATTCAGCTTGAATTTTATGATGATCAAAAGTTAGATTTTAATATACAAACTATTCCATTTGAACAATTATTAAAGGAAAGTGATTTTATAAGTGTTCACGTTCCTGCTCAAAATAATTATATATTCGGAAAAACAGAGTTTAGCAAAATGAAAGATGGTGCTGCAATTATCAACGCAGCAAGAGGAGGAGTCATTGACGAGGTAGCACTTATAGAAGCTATTGAAACAAATAAACTTTCTTTTGCTGCCATTGACACTTTTGAAAATGAGCCAACGCCTGCCATTAAAGTTTTAATGAATGGTAAATTATCCTTAACCCCTCACATTGGCGCTGCGACCAGAGAGGCTCAAGACAGAATAGGAATTGAACTAGCAGACCAGATTAAAAATATTCTCTTATAAATTTATCGCTGTCGTTATAAACAACTAATTTTTTTATAAATATCAAGTGTTTTGGATTCATTAAATAATCATATAGGCAAACAGATAGCTATCATGAAAAACTTTAAAAAACATTGGGAAATTTCGTCGAATTGGCAATTAATATTTCCTTTTACAGGTCTATTAGCGCTCCTTTATTCTTCCTATAAACTCGTAGACTTATTTAGCATAAAAACATTGTTTTTTAAAGTCTTTTTGATCCTAGTTACTACCTATATTATACTCAGAATAACGCTTTTTATTTTTAAAAAACTGGAAAAAAAATGGAAATTAACTTTTCGATGGGAAATGATACGAGTTTTCATGGTTTTTGCACTTACAGGAAGTAGTAGTGCCTGGATAGGCAAACCAATACTAAAAATAATAGGTGTCACAAAAGATAATTTTCAACCTCTAGTCTATTGGATGCTTTATATAGTAATTGGTTTTATATTTTATCAATTACTTTTAATTATATTTGCCTGGCTTTTTGGTCAATTTAAATTCTTTTGGGATTTTGAAAAAAAAATGCTCAAAAGAATGAAATTAGGTTTTTTATTAAATGAAAAATAGAGAAAAAATAAAATCTTTACTTAATACTGCTTCACTATTGTTGATATTGATAGTGATGTTTCCCTCCGTTTTTCAATTAGCGCATGTTTTTGAAGAGCACGAACAAGATTATTGTGTTGAAAATTCCACTCATATTCACGAACACGAAATTAAATGTTCGGTATGTGATTTCAAGTTAAATTCGACTGACAATCAATTAACAAAGTATGTTGAATTTTTAAAAATCAATTTTGACAAACGACTAATTTTAGAGTATTATAATTTCAAATACAATCATCAGCATTTATCTTATTCTTTAAGAGGCCCACCAAGCCTGTCTACCTAATTTTTATCCTATTGGCTTGTGTTAGTTTTATTTAATCACAGGCATTTCCTTTATTCAGAGTATCAAGTAATTCATAAAATATGAAGTATTGTATCATCATTACTTTATTGTTGAACTGTGTAATGTATAGCCAAAATTGCAATCATTCCCTAAAAGGGTATGTTTTAGATTTTCATAACGGAGAACCTATTGCTGGCGTAACCTTACAAATTGAAAATTCACAGCTTCATACAATTTCAGATAGTAATGGAAAATTTATTATCAATAACCTTTGCGAGAGTTCTATCGAACTTA
>SGZC01000083.1 GCA_004213605.1 Flavobacteriales bacterium | reverse complement strand
TTATTAAAAATTACATCAAATGCTTCTCCTTCTAATTTGGTGTTGGTTTCAGCTAGCAAATCACTCAAATACTCTGATGAGAAATTGGCTGTAAATTTTGCATTCGAATAATGGTGGTGAATACCATTGGAAAACCATACCCTCTTAAGGTATGTTTCAAAGCTATTCCAATCCTCATTATTCCTATCACCTTCATAAGTTAAATACACATTTTCTAATGCTTTTCTTATGGTCAGGTTATGACGATAATTTTGATCCCAAATAATATCTCTACCAGATAAACCAGCTTGTGTTAAATAGTAAACTAACTTCTGTTCTTTTAACGTTAAGTTTTCCCATCCAGGAATTTGATAACGTAGCACTTTTATATCTGCAAATTGCTCTACATTGTAACTAAACTTATCTGATTTCTTAACTTTATCCTCTGATTTTTTTTGATCCATACAAGAAATCATAATTACGCTTGAAAGGATAAATCCAATAAAATATTTTGTTTTCATTTCGATTGTTTTAAGTTATTTGAAGTATGCAAACATAATAAATAAATGTATTAATAAGGGATATGTTAGGGATGTAAGTGTGAAACATAAATGATTAATTTTCAATTAATCAAAATTAAAAACTCAAACTAATTACTAATTGATACCCTAACTATTTATTAAAATAATTCAATACATACTGAATGGTTTTTTTATATTAGCTCAATGAAACAATTTTTGTTAGTTTTTATTGGTGGAGGCTTAGGAAGTGCTCTTCGTTACCTAATGGGAATTTACCTAAATAGTCAAAAAACAGGTATCCCCTTCGGAACCTTTGCCGCAAATATTCTTGGGAGTTTAATAATAGGAATTGTTTTAGGATATTCATTGAAAAACAATTTACTATCAAATAACACCACCTTGTTCATTGCTACAGGATTTTGCGGAGGTTTTACGACGTTTTCATCATTTGCATATGAAAATCATTTGTTTTTGAAAAATGGCGATTTTATGAGTTTTGCCAGTTATACGGTTGCAAGTTTTGTAATTGGATTTGCATCTGTATTCATTGGAATTTGGATTGTTAAGTAGTTTTAATGCTCACTAAAATCTTTTATTCCAGCTTCAATTCTTAGAACAATATCGTTTTCTATGGGTGGTATCGGGCAGGAATATTTTTTATTATATGCACAGTAAGGGTTGTATGATTTATTAAAATCTAAGATAATAAATTCATTATCTGGTATTTTTAGATCTATGTATCTTCCTCCACCGTAGGACCCATCGCCACTTGTATAATCTGTAAATGGCAAAAATAAATCATCTTTATATTCTTCAATTTTTGAATATTTTATGTTTTGATAGATATTTAAAATAATTTTTTCGTCCTCTATTTCAAAACTAGCTTCGCCATACTTTACGTATTCTGGAAGACGATCTGTTGATGTTTTCATCAGAAAAGGTTTTTCATTTGGAGTTCTCTTGAAACTAGCCTTTATGCGGTATTTTGTAGTAACAGGATAAAATTCTAAACCCTCAAAAGATAATTGTCCTAAAGAATCTAATATAGTCGTTTTGGGATCTAGGAACTCTAAGTTTAATTCTTTTTGAAATTTATATATTTTTCGAACAATCTTTCTTTCAGATTGGGCATTTACATTTAACGTAAAAAAAAGAAAAATAGAGATAAATATATATTGCATAATTATTTACTTTTTGTGATGGATGCATTTTCAATAACATTAGAGAGAACTATCTGAGTTTTAGTTTCTCCGTAGCTAATTAATTGATCGATGAATTGTTCTAGATGTTCTTGATTTTTGAGCATTACCTCTAAAACAATATTTTCATTCCCTGTAATTCGATAACAATTGAGTACCTCTTTAAATGTTTTAACTTTTATTAAAAATGGTTTTAATTTTCCCATAAAAGCTCTAATCGTTATAATTGCTTTAAGTTGGTAACCCACCTTATAGGAAGAAACAACTGTTTTATAACCTTCAATAATTCCAACATCTTCCATTTTTCGGATTCTTTCTGAAACTGCTGGTGAACTTATTCCTACTTTTCGTCCAATTGCTGCGTTGGATTGTCTAGCATTTTCTTGCAAACATTTTAAAATTTTCCAACTTAAAGCATCTATGTTCATATTAAGGTAAATTAATAAAAAAAACATTTATTTTAAATCAAATATACTATTTAGATTTTGATTTTAAAGCTTATAAAAAGGTTTTGTTTATAATTTTGTATTGTATACCCCCTCAAATCAATATGAAACAAGATTCGACACCTAAAGAAAACATTTCACCCATTCACAAGAAAGCCTTGGATATTTTTACGCTTTCACATCAAATTTCAAGGTACCTAATTCCAGATTTAGCAAAATTACAATCCAATGGACTAGAAGATCCTAATATTTATTTTACTGGAGATATTATTCAACAATCAAACTCATTAGTTCCGGAAATCGTCCAAGCTGAAAACAAATCCTTTTCAGAGGATCGACAACAACATATTCTTTCTATTTCTAATTTAACTAGTGTTCTCGATAAAAACTGTGAGCGTTTAGAGTCCATAAATAGCAACGGCAAAGAGTTTTTGCCAATTTTAAGAAACGAAATTAAAAAATTTAGAAAGTTACAACGTGTTTGGATGCTAACCCTCTAATAATTTACATATTTCTCCGATACTGCCCTCCTACTTCAAACAAAGCGCCTGTAATTTGTCCAAGCGAGCAAGTTTTACAAGCCTCCATCAATGACTCAAAGATATTTTCATTATTTACGGCTGCATTTTGTAATTGCTTTAACAACTTGACGGAATCCTTCTTTGAGGACTTATGAAGATTTTGAATTACCTTAATCTGATATTTTTTTTCTTTTTCTGTAGCTCTTATAACTTCTCCTGGAATAATGGTGGGTGAACCTTTACTACTTAAAAAAGTATTAACTCCAATGATAGGAAAATCTCCATTATGCTTCAAGGTTTCATAATATAGGCTTTCCTCTTGTATCATGCTTCTTTGATACATAGTTTCCATAGCTCCTAAAACACCTCCTCTTTCCGTGATCCGATCAAATTCTTTTAAAACAGCTTCCTCAACTAGATCTGTTAATTCTTCAATAATAAAAGAACCTTGAATTGGATTTTCGTTTTTTGTTAAGCCTAATTCTTTATTGATAATAAGTTGAATAGCCATTGCTCTCCTTACACTTTCCTCTGTCGGTGTGGTTATTGCTTCGTCATAGGCATTGGTGTGTAGTGAATTACAATTGTCATTAATTGCATAAAGTGCTTGTAATGTAGTTCTGATATCATTGAAATCAATTTCTTGAGCGTGTAACGACCTTCCTGATGTTTGTATATGATATTTTAACATTTGCGCTCTAGCGTTTGCACCATACTTGTGCTTCATTGCTTTGGACCAAATTTTACGGGCAACTCTTCCTATTACTGAGTATTCAGGATCTATTCCATTACTAAAAAAGAAAGAAAGATTTGGACCAAACTTATTGATGTCCATACCTCTTGATAAATAATATTCCACATAAGTAAATCCATTAGCTAGGGTAAAAGCTAATTGGGTAATTGGATTTGCTCCTGCCTCAGCTATATGATATCCTGAGATAGAGACAGAATAAAAATTACGAACCTGTTTTTGAATAAAATATTCTTGAACATCTCCCATCAAACGCAAAGCAAATTCGGTTGAAAAAATACAAGTATTTTGTGCCTGATCTTCTTTTAAAATATCTGCTTGAACGGTTCCCCTAACCTGCTTTAGGGTATCAAATTTAATTTGATTGTACACATCACTAGGCAAAACTTGATCACCTGTAACTCCTAATAACATTAACCCTAAGCCATCATTCCCTTCTGGTATTTCTCCTTGGTATTTGGGTTTTTCAATGCCTTTTTCTTCATATATCTTTGAAATTTTATTGTCTACTTCATTCTCAAGATCATTTTCTTTAATATATTTTTCACAATTTTGATCAATTGCTGCATTCATAAAAAATCCTAAAAGCATAGGAGCAGGACCGTTTATAGTCATACTCACTGATGTCATAGCATTACTTAAATCAAAACCTGAATATAATTTCTTGGCATCATCCAAGCAACAAATTGAAACACCCGCATTTCCTATTTTTCCATAAATATCTGGACGTTTGTCTGGATCGTTTCCGTACAGAGTAACACTGTCAAATGCTGTGGACAATCTTTTAGCTGGCATTCCAAGGCTTACGTAATGAAACCGTCTATTCGTTCGCTCTGGTCCACCTTCACCAGCAAACATTCTGGTAGGATCCTCTTCAGTTCTTTTGAAGGGATAAAGCCCAGCGGTGTAAGGAAACTCACCAGGAACATTTTCTTGTAAAATCCATTTTAAGAGGTCTCCCCATGCCTCGTATTTTGGCAAGGCTACTTTTGGGATCTGTAAATGCGATAATGATTCCGTATGGGTCTCAATATTAATTTCTTTGGCTCTAACTTTAAAAGAGTATAAAGGTTCCTTGTAACGTTTTACTTTATCATTCCATCCCAAAATAATTTCCCAATTATGAGGATCAAAATCCATTTTGATTCGATCAAATTCTTTGATTAAGAGTTCCAATAAATCATTAGTTGTTTTAGAATGAGAATCACTGATTAAAACTTTTTCATTTAATCCATTTTTTTCAAGATGTTCAGAACTATCATTAACATTAAGAATAGATGTTATTGTTTTATAAATACCGTATAATTTTTGTGCTATTTCAACTTGCTCAAGAACCTTAGCGTCGTAGTTTCTATTATTTTCTGAAATTTCAGATAAATATCGAACCCTTGAAGGAGGAATTACAAAAATCTTTTCAGACATCTCCTCTGATATTTTATAAGTAGATTTCAGATCTGAGGCAGTTTTATTTACTAATTTATCCATAATGGACTTATAAAGAAAATTCATTCCTGGATCATTAAATTGAGACGCAATGGTTCCGTATACAGGTAACTGATTTTGTGGGATGTCCCATAAATTATTGTTTCGCATGTATTGTTTTTTTACGTCCCGCAAAGCATCTAAGGATCCCCTTTTATCAAATTTGTTAATAGCAACTAGATCTGCAAAATCAAGCATGTCTATTTTTTCTAATTGAGTTGCTGCGCCAAATTCGGGGGTCATTACGTATAAGGAAACATCACTATGCTCTAATATTTCTGTATCACTTTGGCCAATACCAGAGGTTTCTAATATAATAAGATCAAATTCTGATGCTTTTAAAACTTGAATAGCTTCAGACACATACTTAGACAATGCTAAATTACTCTGTCTGGTAGCTAAAGATCGCATATAAACTCTTTTAGAATTAATAGCATTCATTCGAATTCGATCGCCCAGCAGAGCACCTCCTGTTTTTCTTTTTGAAGGGTCTACAGATATCAATCCAATTGTTTTATTTGGAAAATCAATCAAAAAACGTCGAACCAATTCATCGACTAATGACGATTTACCGGCACCACCGGTTCCAGTAATACCGAGAACAGGAATCTTAGAATTCTTATTTTTTTCGTGAATTTGTTGCAAGGTATCTTTTGCGATATTTGGAAAATTTTCAGCAGCTGATATAACCCTTGCTATCGCACCAGCTTCTTTTTTTTCTAGTAGACTTACCTCATTGGTTAATAAATTTCCAATTGGAAAATCTGATTTCTCTACTAAATCATTTATCATGCCTTGCAACCCTAGGGACCTGCCATCATCAGGTGAATATATTCTTTCAATACCGTAGTCATGCAACTCTTTTATTTCAGAAGGAAGAATTACACCGCCACCGCCGCCAAATATCTTGATGTGGTTGGCCCCTCGTTCTTTCAGTAAATCAAACATGTATTTAAAATACTCATTATGCCCTCCTTGATAGGAGGTCAAAGCAATTGCGTTAGCATCTTCTTGTATTGCGGTATTAACAACCTCCTCTACACTTCGATCATGTCCGAGGTGAATTACCTCTACTCCGGTAGCCTGAATAATTCGTCTCATGATATTTATGGAAGCATCATGCCCATCAAATAATGAAGCGGCCGTAACGATACGAACTTTATTTTTAGGCTGATATACAGAAATATTTTGCATGTAACGATTGTTTTGATTCTTAGTTGCAAATCTACAAAAAAAGGAGGTATTATTTCTCCACAGATAGTAAAGCAAAATTAAAATAGATGCCTATACACCATTTGTTTTGAGAAACAGAGTAATACTATTTTTTAGAATAAACTGGCTAGCTATTATGGTTCAAAATAGTTTGCATTTGTTGTTGCAAATGATAAGCTTCTTTTGCTGCAGCTTTTGCAAAATCCTGTTGGTCTGAGGCATATATAATTCCTCTAGAAGAGTTGATTAATAGACCAATATTTTGATTCATACCGTACTTACAAACATCGTGTAAATTACCTCCTTGTGCGCCTATTCCAGGAACTAATAAAAAATTATTGGGAACCAAAGTTCTTATTTCTTTAAAATAATCAGCTTTTGTTGCTCCTACTACATACATCAGATTTTCATTATTCTCCCAAGAGCTTGAAGTTTTAATCACATTTTTATAAAGTACTTCGTTATCCGTTTTTTGAGTCTGAAAATCGAAGGCTCCCTCATTAGAGGTTAATGCTAACAATATCGTATGTTTATTTTTAAAAGATAAAAAGGGTTCTACAGAGTCTCTCCCCATGTAGGGAGCAACGGTAACCGAATCAAACCCTAAATCTTCAAAAAAAGCTTTGGCATACATCCTTGATGTATTTCCAATGTCTCCACGCTTAGCATCTGCTATGGTAAATATTTCAGGATAATTAT
>SGZC01000082.1 GCA_004213605.1 Flavobacteriales bacterium | reverse complement strand
CTGTGGCGTCGATTATATTTCTAGTGGAGCATTAACTCATTCGGTTAGTAATATGGATTTAAGCCTAAAAGCACTATGAGTACCGATCTTGAAAAGTTTATATTAAAAACTCCTGGACTTCGAATTTTAATCACTATTCCAAGTAAAATTAAGTTACCCGGCTTTAATGGATTGTCTATGTACGATCTTTTAAAAACGTATCTGATTGGCATTATCAAAGGGACGTTTTCTTCAAGGGCTGGATCTATTGCGTTTAGTTTTTTTATGGCCTTATTTCCTTTTCTGCTTTTTTTGCTAAACTTAATTCCATATTTACCCATAGAGCCTCAAAACTTAGTTGATTTTGTTCAAGATATTTTACCCGTTGATACTGCAAGTTTTTTTATGCCTGTCATATCCGATATTATGAGCAATCCTCGAGGGGGGCTCCTGTCATTTGTTTTTCTACTTACAATTTTTTTAATGGCCAATGGGGTAAGCGCTATATTTAGTTCTTTCGAATATTCATACCACATTACCATCAACAGATCTTTTTTTAAACAGTATATCGTAGCATTAATGGTCTCGGTTTTCTTAGCAATTCTTCTTCTTTTTACGATTACTTTGATCGTTTACACTGAAAACTTCATATGGGAACTAAATAATGATCAATTGCTTAGCAATGTAGTCTTTTGGCTAGAATGGGTCCGATACATCATTTTATTAGTTTTAATTTACTTTGTGGTTGCTACGTTAAATTATTTTGGAATAAAAGAAGGGAAAAGTATAAAGTTTTTTTCTGTGGGTGCTTTAGTCACTACATTTTTATTTGCTTTAACAACCTATTTGTTTGGTCTGTACATTACTAATTTTTCAAACTATAATGAGCTTTATGGTTCCATAGGAGCGTTGTTAATTTTAATGCTTTATATCTGGATTAATTCGAATCTATTATTATTGGGTTTCGAATTAAATGCAACATTGAAAACCCTTCGCTTAAAAAATTAATCGGTGTATTGTATAGATGTCATTTTACCCATTCCTTTAAAACAGACTTTTACCTATGAGGTAAATAAGGATGAGGCGATATTCCTAAAGCCAGGAATGCGTGTAGCAGTCCCTTTTGGAAAAACTAAAATTTACACCGGAATAGTTCTTAATATACATCAACAAACACCAAAAGGTTACGAAATCAAACCTATAGACCAGATACTCGATGAATTTCCTGTTATTAATGCATTTCAAATACAGCATTGGCAATGGATGGCTTCCTACTACTTATGCACTTTAGGAGAGGTTTTAAAAGCAGCAATACCCAATGGTTTTTTATTGGAGAGTGAAACGATCATTACTTTAAATACAAATACTACTATTGCTGTTTCGGAACTTAATGATGTAGAGTTTTTGGTGTTGGAAGCGCTACAGAGCCAACCTTCACTCCATATTAACGATATACGATCGATTTTGGACAGAAAAAATGTAATGGGTGTTTTAACTAATTTAATTGAAAAAAAGCATATTGTCGTTCAAGAGGAGGTCTATGAAAAATACCGACCGAAAATAAAACGATTTATTAAATTATCTTCTCATTACAGCTCTCAAGAAAATTTAAAAAACCTACTTGACACCCTGTCTAGGGCTCCAAAACAACGGGAGGTTATCATGACCCTATTAATGTTATCGAGTAAGGAAGACAAAGCCATTGAATCGGTCTTACTTCAGAAAAAAAGTAATACTAATTCCGCGGTCATCAATAAACTGATTGCTAAAGAAATAGTAGAAGAGTATTTTATTCAAAAAGATCGAGTTGAATTTAATTTAGAAAAAAATACTCCCATTAAAAATTTAAGTGCGGCTCAAACTCGAGCCTTGGACGAAATAAATACGTCTTTTATTAAAAATGATATTACGCTTTTACGCGGAGTAACCTCTAGTGGAAAAACAGAAATATATGTACAGTTAATTGATTTTGCTATTAAACAAGGTAAGCAAGTCTTATACATGCTTCCTGAAATTGCTCTTACCACACAACTAATTAGTAGACTACAGAATTATTTTGGAGAAAAAATTTCGGTTTATCATTCTAAATATTCCATTAGTGAAAGGGTAGAGGTATGGAATAATGTCTTAGACCATAAGGCAAAAGCTCAGATTATTATTGGTGCTCGTTCTTCGCTTTTCTTACCCTTTTCAAAATTAGGGTTATTAATTGTCGACGAGGAACACGAAGCTTCTTATAAACAATATGCACCTTCGCCAAGATACAACGGGAGGGACAGTGCAGTGGTTTTGGCAAAATACCATGGAGCTAAACTTCTCATGGGATCCGCTACTCCTTCCCTAGAGAGTTTTTTTAATGCCACCAACAATCGATACGGATTAGTTACCTTGAAAAAACGTTTTGGGAATGTGTTGATGCCTGAAATCGAATTGGTAGATGTCAAAGAAAAGCATCGAAAAAAACTAATGAAAGGTCATTTTAGCGATCGGTTGTTGGAAGAAATAAATGAAGCACTTAAAAATAAGGAACAAGTGATACTTTTTCAAAATAGAAGGGGCTATTCTCCTATTATTGAATGTACGACTTGTGGTATTTCTCCTCAATGTCCTAATTGTGATGTTAGCTTAACTTTTCATCAGTACAAGAACCAATTGCGATGTCACTATTGTGGATATCATACTTCAAAAATGATTTCTTGTATTGCTTGCGGTAACGAAACATTAGACAGTAAGGGTTTTGGAACCGAGCAAATTGAATTGGAATTAAAAGAATTATTTCCTAACCATCAAATCGCAAGAATGGATCAAGATTCCATGAAAGGTAAACACGCTTATGCAAAAATTATTGAAGCTTTAGAGCTAAAGGAAATTGACATCTTGGTTGGTACCCAAATGTTAGCAAAGGGCTTGGATTTTCGAAATGTTAGTTTGGTGGGAGTTATGAATGCTGATAATCTTCTTAACTTTCCTGACTTTAGGGCGCATGAGCGTAGTTTTCAATTGCTACAACAAGTTGCAGGAAGAGCGGGTAGAACAAAAAAACGTGGTAAAGTCATTATTCAAACCTACAATCCTTATCATCAAATCCTCCAGCAGGTTAGTACTAATAATTTTGAAGAAATGTATCAACAACAATTGGAAGACCGTTACCGATACAAATACCCACCTTTTTATCGAATGATTAAAATCACGCTAAAGGATCGATCTTTTCAAAAAATGGATAAAGCCTCGCTTTGGCTCGCTAATGCTTTAAAAATGAAACTAAAAGAATATGTATTAGGCCCTGAAACACCTCCAGTTGGTAGAGTTAGGAACTTGTTTATTACTCATGTTTTAATAAAAATTCCCAAGGAGCAGTCGTTAAAAGCAACAAAGAATTTTATTACTTCGATGCTAAAGAGTTTTAATGCCATTAAAGAGTTTTCAAGTGTGCGATTGACTGTTGACGTTGATAATTACTAACGAAACATAAATTTTTTAAGAGCTTCAATAACTTCAGGTTTCCGCTTTCTGGTAAGTGGAATTTGATCTTTTTTTGATTCAATAAACTTGCTATTGTATCTCAACTAAAGAATAAATAACTTAGTGATATAGGTTTGTGGTTTCTAAAAAAAGTAGTATTTTTGCACGCTCTTGGCGTATTGCTAAGTTGCTTAATTAATAAATTAAATTAAAATTTTATGAATCATTATGAAACTGTTTTCATCTTAAATCCCGTTTTATCTGAAGAACAGATAAAGGAAACAGTTAAGAAATATGAAGAAATTCTTGTTTCCAAAGGTGCTAAGATGATATCCAAAGAAAATTGGGGGCTAAAAAAATTAGCTTACGCAATTCAACACAAAAAAAGTGGTTTTTATCACTTATTTGAGTACACAGTAGCTGGAGAAGCTATCAACGAATTAGAGGTAGAGTTCAGAAGAGATGAGCGTATTATGCGTTATTTAACGGTTGCTCTAGACAAGCACGCAATTGCTTGGGCCGAGAAAAGAAGAAATCGTAACAAAAAAACTGCATAAGCCATGTCATCTATAGAACAACAAGCCAAAGGAAAAAAAGAGGGAGATATCAGATATCTTACCCCACTCAATATTGAGACTGCAAAAGTTAAGAAATATTGTATGTTTCAAAAGTCTGGTATTAAATATGTGGATTATAAAGATCCAGATTTTTTAATGAGATTTATAAACGAACAAGGAAAGATATTACCAAGAAGACTTACAGGTACTTCTCTTAAATATCAACGCAAAGTTGCGGTAGCAGTTAAAAGATCTAGACACCTAGCTTTGATGCCTTACGTAGCAGATTTATTAAAATAAAAATTAGATAGGATATGGAACTTATATTAAAAAAAGACGTTGAGAATCTAGGATTTACTGACGACATCGTAACTGTGAAAAACGGTTATGGAAGAAATTTTTTGTTACCACAAGGTTTGGCAGTTTTAGCAACACCATCTACCAAAAAGGTTCTTGCAGAAACATTGAAACAACGTGCTTTCAAGGAAAAGAAAATTATTGGAGACGCTCAAAAAGAAGCAGCTAAGTTAAATGGTTTAGAAATTAAAATAGCTTCTAAATCGGGTGAAGGAAACAAATTATTTGGATCTGTTTCTAATGCCAATTTAGCAGCTGCACTAGAAAGCAATGGTGTAACCATCGATAAAAAATACATTACAATTGCTGGTGGTTTAATAAAACGAACCGGCCAATACGACGCAAAAATCCGTTTTCACAGAGATGTTGTGTCTAGTATTTCTTTTGAAGTAGTTGCAGAAAAAAAGTAATAGTTAATATTTTGTTAACTATTTAGCAATATTTTGTTAACTATTTAGCAATAATTGTTAATATTAAAAACCACTTTTTAATTAAAGTGGTTTTTTTTATGCATAAGTTTAAGAACTAATTAATAATACTTACAATGAAAAATCTAAAAAAAATAGTTTTTGTTCTTTTTCTTTTTACTTTTTGTATCGTAAATGCACAAGTTACTACTTCAAGTATTAAAGGATTAATCATGGATGAGTCGGGAGCCTCTTTTTCAGGTGCCAACATCATCGCAGTCCATACACCTTCTGGAACTAAATCAGGTGCCATCACCAATTTTGATGGAAGGTATAATCTACTTAATTTACGGGTAGGTGGGCCTTACTCCATAACTGTTTCCTACGTTGGGTATAGTACTCAAACTTTTGATAATGTTTATCTTGATTTAGGAAAGGCGTTTAATCTGGATGTTACCCTAACCGAAGATAGTCAACAGTTAGACGCTGTGATTTTAACAACAGGCGCTGGAAAAAATACCTTTGGCAGCGACCGTACCGGTGCTGAAACTAATATCGGTAGAAGAGAATTAACACGTTTACCTACCATTTCAAGATCAGCATCCGATTTTACTCGATTGGAACCTTCTTCAAGTAATGGGTCTTTTGGAGGTAGAAACGATCAATTTAATAATTACTCTTTAGACGGTGCCATATTTAACAACCCCTTTGGTTTAGATGCTGCTACACCAGGAGGTCAAACAGATGCCCAGCCAGTTTCCCTAGATGCTCTTGAACAGATTCAAGTTTCGACGGCTCCTTATGATGTGAGACAATCTGGATTTACTGGAGCCTTGATCAATGCCGTAACTAAAAGTGGAACTAATAATTTTCATGGTACTGTTTATGGGTTCTACCGTAACGAAAGCTTAACTGGAAATAAAGTGAAAGGAGATGAAGTTTCTGTTGCAGATCTGAAACAATTACAATTTGGTGCTAGTATTGGTGGCGCAATTGTTAAAAATAAATTATTTTTCTTTGCTAATTTTGAAAAAGACGATCGAGAAGATTTAGGACAAAATTGGTTGCCAAATTCAGGATCGGGTCTGATCAATGAATCTAGAGTTCTTGAATCTGATTTGATAGAAGTTCGAGATGCTTTACTTGCTGTTGGATACGACCCTGGAGCCTATGAAGGTTTTACCCATAGGACAGAATCTACAAAAGGTATTTTTAAATTAGATTGGAATATTAATGATAACAATCGTTTAGCATTGATTTATAATTTTTTAGACGCTTCAAAAGAGAAACCTGCACATCCAACAGCGCTTGGATTTAGAGGACCAAGTGCATCAACATTACAATTCGAAAATGCGGGCTATCAAATAAATAATAAATTACAATCGTTTCAAATGGAATTGAATTCCGACTTTGAAGGAAATGCATCTAATAAATTTCAAATTGGTTATACTCATTTTAACGACTTTAGAAATCCAATGTCAACACCAGCACCTTCTTTAACCATTACAAAAGACGGTTCGAACTACATTATAGCTGGACATGAACCTTTTTCTATAAACAATGATTTACAGCAAAAAGTTTTTCAATTTTCAGATAATATCAGTTTTGTAAAAGGGAAACACACGACTACCCTTGGTATTTCTTTCGAAAAGTTTCAGTTTGATAATTCATTTAATCTTGGAGTGTATGGTGCCCAAGGGGTCTTCTTTCCAACCTCCACTATGGAAGGGTTTGGTGAGTTTGTTTCTTCAGGAGCATTGCAAACAGCATTTGACGCAGCCATTGCAGCAGATGCAGCTATTAACTCCAATGGAACTGGAAATCCTGGTGGCTGGGCTTTAGCAGAGACGAACGTGGGGCAGATGGCCTTTTATGCTCAAGACGAATGGGATGTGACCAACGATTTTAAATTGACTTTAGGAGTTCGTTTTGACAAACCTTTATATTTTGATACTGCTACAAAAGCACAGAATGTAATTGACAACGCCTGTTGTAATGTTCCAGACATACCTTATGTAAATCCTAATACAGGAGAAACGGTATTAATTGACAATACACAAATGCC
>SGZC01000081.1 GCA_004213605.1 Flavobacteriales bacterium | reverse complement strand
TCACATCCAAACATCCAATTTTCAAAACTACCTTTGAAGCTTGAAGGAATTTCATTTTTTAGTTCAATCGTGAAATAAGAAATACATTTACTCCCATCAACTACATAAGGGTCAACAATTGCTCCTGTTGGACAAGCATCTATACAAGCAGTACAGGTACCACAATGATCGGTAGTAGGGGTGTCATAATTTAGAGGTAAATCTAAAATTAATTCTGCAATAAAATAAAAAGATCCGGTATCTTTAGTAATAAGATTACTATTTTTCCCTATCCAACCCAGTCCACTTTTAGCAGCCCAAGCTTTATCGAGAACGGGAGCTGAATCTACGAATGCTCTACCAGATACTTCACCTATTTCTTGATAAATAATTTCTAATAATTGCTTTAACTTTTCTTTAATTACAAAATGATAATCAGTACCATAGGCATATTTAGAGATTTTAGGTGCTGTTTTATCATGCGGTTCTTTGGAAGGAAAATAATTTAGTAAGAGAGAAACTACCGATTTTGAGTCCTCCACGAGTTTTGTGGGGTCTAGTCGTTTATCAAAGTAATTTTCCATATACTGCATTTCACCATGCATATTCTTTTTTAGCCATTGCTCTAGGCGAGGGGCTTCTTCTTCGAGAAAATCTGCTTTACTAATACCACAAGAAAGGAAGCCAAGTCTTTTCGCTTCATTTTTAATCAATTCTGTATGGGCTGATTTAAAATCCAAATTTTAATAAAAATAAAATAATATTGTCTAAAATTTAAAAAAGGCCCCCTTGGGTTGGGCCCTTAAGTTTTCCCAAATGTTTGTAAGCAGCTTCTGTCACCTCTCTTCCTCTTGGAGTTCTCATTATAAAACCTTGTTGAATTAAAAAAGGCTCATAAACTTCTTCTATAGTTTCAGAGCTTTCTGAAACAGCAGTAGCTAATGTTGTAATTCCAACAGGACCTCCTTTAAATTTTTCTATGATAGTAGTTAAAATTCTATTATCCATTTCATCTAAACCATGTGCATCAACATTCAAAGCTTCTAGAGCAAACTTAGCAATCTTGATATCTATAGTGCCATCTCCTTTAATTTGGGCAAAGTCTCTTACTCTCCTTAACAATGCATTAGCTATTCTTGGGGTCCCTCTACTTCTCCCTGCAATTTCTATGGCAGCTTCCATACTTATTGGGACTCCAAGTATCAATGCACTTCGTTGAACAATAGTCGTCAATAAATCAGTCGTATAATACTGTAATCTAGATGAAATACCAAATCTAGCTCGCATCGGTGCGGTTAATAAACCTGATCGTGTTGTGGCACCAACTAAAGTAAAAGGATTCAGATTAATTTGAACAGACCTTGCGTTTGGTCCTGACTCAATCATGATATCTATTTTATAGTCTTCCATTGCAGAATACAAATACTCTTCTACAATTGGGCTAAGTCGATGAATCTCATCAATAAATAAAACATCTCTTTCATCTAAATTTGTTAATAAGCCAGCTAAGTCACCTGGTTTATCTAAAACTGGACCAGAAGTAACTTTAATGCCAACTTCTAATTCGTTAGAGAGAATATGAGCTAAGGTAGTTTTTCCTAGACCAGGAGGTCCATGAAATAGGGTGTGGTCTAGAGCTTCGCTTCTTAAGTTTGCCGCTTGAACAAATATTTTTAAATTTTCAAGTACTTGATCTTGTCCTGAAAAGTCATCAAAAGTAAGAGGCCGTAGTTTTTTTTCAGCCTCAAATTCTTCCGAAGTAAAATTTTCATCAGATGGATCTAAATATTCATTCATAGAAACAAATATACAAATCGAAAGGGAACCATTAATTGAATAAATGAAAAAAGCCTCTCGAATATCAAAAGGCTTTGTTGGTCTTGTTAAAGATATTTAATTATCATTAAACTTTAATGCATTAATTCATCTTCGTTATCTTGAAGTGGAATATGTTGAGGAACATAATCTTGTCCTGGAAGCACATAGTCTGAATTGTCTTTATTCAACTTACTGTAATCATAAGACCAACGATGTACTTCTGGTATTGGACCATTCCAATTTCCATGGATATGTTTGACTTCAGCTGTCCACTCAAGTGTGGTGGAGTTCCAAGGGTTTTTACTTGCCATTTTTCCATAAAACATTGAGTGAATAAAGTTATATAGAAAAACTAATTGCCCTGCTGCAGTAATAAAAGCAAAAACGGATATAACCACATTAATTTCTAATAAATCATCAAAGTATGGAAAATTAGTATTGGTGTAATATCTTCTAGGTAATCCTGCCATACCAATAAAATGCATTGGAAAGAAAACTCCGTAAGCTCCTATGGCAGTAATCCAAAAGTGAATAAATCCTAATTTTTTATTTAGCAGTCTTCCTTCAAACATTATTGGGAACCAGTGATAAACCCCTGCAAAGAAACCATACAAAGCTGATATTCCCATTACTAAGTGAAAGTGAGCTACTACGAACATGGTGTCGTGCACATTAATATCAAGCGCACTATCTCCTAGAATGATCCCTGTTAAACCACCGCTTATAAAAGTAGATACAAAACCAATAGAAAATAACATAGCTGGATTCATTTTAAGATTTCCTTTCCATAAAGTGGTAATCCAGTTAAACGCTTTTACCGCGGATGGTATTGCAATTAATAATGTAGTAAATGTAAATACAGATCCTAAAAATGGGTTCATTCCTGTAATAAACATGTGGTGACCCCAAACTATCGTGGATAGAAAAGCAATAGCTAAAACAGATGCTATCATAGCTCGATAACCAAATATTGGTTTTCTTGCATTGGTAGCCATTATTTCAGAAACTAATCCCATAGCAGGTAATATTACTATATAAACCTCTGGGTGACCTAAGAACCAAAATAAATGCTCAAATAAAACCGGAGACCCCCCTTGATTGTGTAAAACCTCTCCAGCTATATAAATATCGGATAGAAAGAAGGATGTTCCAAAACTTCTATCCATTATTAGCATTAAGGCTGCAGATAACAAAACTGGGAAAGAAATAACACCAATTATTGCAGTTAAAAAGAAGCACCAGATTGTTAACGGAAGTCTAGTCATTGACATTCCTTTAGTTCTTAAATTAAGAACTGTTACTATATAATTTAATGAACCCAGGAGGGATGAAGCAATAAAAATCGCCATTGAAACTAACCAAAGAGTCATTCCTGCACCAGATCCTGGCATTGCTTGTGGCAAAGCACTTAATGGAGGATATATGGTCCAACCTGCTGCTGCGGGACCCGCTTCAACAAATAGAGATAGTACCATAATAACACTTGACAGAAAGAATAACCAATAAGAAATCATATTTAGAAATCCTGATGCCATATCGCGTGCGCCAATTTGTAAGGGTATTAACAAATTACTAAACGTACCGCTTAATCCCGCAGTGAGAACAAAAAATACCATGATAGTACCATGAATGGTAACTAAAGATAAGTATACATTAGGATCCATAACTCCGTTTTCTCCCCATTTTCCTAGAAAAATCTCATAAATAGTAAATTGATGATCTGGCCAAGCAAGTTGTAATCTAAAAAGTAATGACATTGCGATACCAATGATTCCCATAAACAATCCTGTGATGAGGTATTGCTTGGAAATCATTTTGTGATCTTGACTAAAGATGTATTTGGTTACAAAAGTTTCTTTAGGGTGATGTCCGTGATCATCGTGATTGTTAGCGTGTTCTGACATATCTCTTTTAAGCTATTTATTTATTTTTTATAGTTTCAGCAATTGTAGCTTGTTCAGCTAACCAATTATTGTAGTCTTCTTCAGTGTCTACAACAATTTTCATTTGCATGTTAAAATGATTACTTCCGCATATCTTGTTGCAAAGTAACAAATAATCAAATTCATACATTTCTAGTACTTCTTCACCTTTTGCTAATAATTCAATATTTTTTTCTGTTCTAATTTGATTAATATACTCCACTTTTTCAATTACTTCATCATTCATTCGCATATTGTCAGTTGTCACTGATGGCGTAAAAGCAAATTGGGTAATCATCCCTGGTACACAATTCATTTGTGCTCTAAAATGAGGCATATAAGCTGAGTGTAAAACGTCTTGAGACCTCATTTTAAATAAAACTTTTCTACCCAAGGGTAAGTGAAGTTCATTTACAACTTTATCATCTTGTGCATTTGGATCTGAAATATCGACTCCTAGTTGGTTTACCCCTTCAATAAGTCTAACGTTGGCTTCTCCAAGGGTATTGTCGTTTCCAGCATATCGTGCTCTCCAATCGAATTGATAGGCGTATAATTCTACTACCATTGGGTCTTCATCTTCATCCACGTACATAATATCAGACCAAGTAAATAATCCATAAATTATTAATGCTGCTAATACGAAAACTGGTATGATCGTCCAGATAAATTCTAATCGATGATTTTCAGCATAAAATAAAGCCTTTTTTTCTTTACTACCTCTGTAAACAAAGGCGAAATAATGCAATAACCATTGTGTGAAAATACCTACAATAAAAATAACTATCATGGTAGTTAGCATCAGCTGATCTATTTGAATTCCATGTTCGGAGGCAGATACTGGCAATAATACATCCCCCCATTCCCAAAAACAATATGCCAAATTTCCATAAATAAAAAATACAAAAGCTAACATTAAATACCCTTGCGTATTATTATCGTTATCTGATGCAATTTCTGAGTTTTCAGATTTTGGCGACTTTGACAATTGGAATACTTTATTCATCTGCCAGACAGCTACTCCAAAAAGAATGATTACTAAAATTATTAAAAATGCGGTCATCGTTATCTTTTCAACAAATTAAATTAATAATGAAAATTTTTACTTTCCTTTAAAAAGGGATTTCCTTTAGCTAATAATGGTGCTTTTGTTAAAGCGGTAAATACAACATATATAAATAACCCTAGGAAAAATATCACTGAACTTAGTTCGGGTATTCCAAAATACCATGATGTTCCAACAGTTCCGGGCATAACCATCACAAATAAATCTACATAATGTCCAATAATAATAACAATTCCGGACATTACAACAAACCAATTTACTCGCTTATAATCACTATTCATTAGTACCAGAATTGGGAAAATAAAATTTAAAACTACCATCCCAAAAAATGGTAATTTGAAGTCTTCTATTCTAGTTACAAAATAGGTAACCTCCTCTGGAATATTAGCATACCATATCAGCATAAATTGAGAAAACCACAAATAAGTCCAAAAAATACTAAATCCAAACATAAATTTAGCTAAATCATGAATATGACTATCGTTTACGTATTCCAAATAACCTTGAGATTTTAATACCATCGTAACCAAAGCTATAGTAGTTACTGCGCAAACTATCATACCAGCAAACACATACCATCCAAACAATGTACTAAACCAATGTGGATCAAAACTCATTAACCAATCCCAAGACATTACGGATTCTGTATAAATAAAAAAGACTAAAAATCCTGCTGAAATTTTAAAACTTTTTTTAAACCATTTACCATCTGTAGCTTCATCTTGCTTTCTTGATAATTTGAGAGATATTTGGCGATATGCTACCCAACCGCCAATAAATATAATTGCTCTAATAAGAACTCCCCAACTATTTAACCATCCTGACTTGCCTTGTATTAATTTATCGTGTGCAACAACTTCTGGATCAGCCCAAACAAATAAATGATTAAAATGGAATGCCGAAAGTCCTATTAAAATTAACATAATAATTCCTCCAGGAATCAAGTAAGAAGTTATTCCTTCCATTACTCTAAAAAGTACAGGCGACCAACCTGCTTGGGATGCAATTTGAATCGCGTAGAAGGCTAAAACTCCCAAAGATATCATGAAAAACAAAAAGCTTGCAATGTATAAGGAAGACCAGGGTCTATTCTGTAATTGATGTAAAACATGTTCGTAATGACTATCATCATGGTGAGCATTTTCATCATGGGATTGTTCATCATGACTCTCCATATGAGTAACTTCTGCTTGATGTCCATCATCATGACTAGATGCTAACATTTCTTTCACCTCCTCAGTATTGCTTGGAGTGGAAAGAAAGCCTGTTACGATTCCTAGGGCGCCAATTACCATAAGAATAATTGCGAAAAATTTTAATTTACTTGGTAACGTATACATATCTTAGCTATTCTCTTTATTCTTTAATTAGTTTGCTTTTTCTGAAGTGGTTTCTTTTTCCGATATGTCATTCTGTGTTGATGACCACAAGGGTTCGCCGTTCAATTTTGATTTTAAATCTAAAGCATGCATTGTAATCTGCCATCGTTCCTTTTCATTGGTCTGTGAGGCGTAGGAACCCATATTATTTAGTCCATACATCATCACATGGTAAATATCCCCTTCTGTTATATTTCTTCCTTTATCAGCAAGACTTGGAATTCCAAGAAACTTTTCTCTTTTAACTAAAGTTCCTAGACCATCTCCTTTATTTCCATGACAAATTGCACAATATATATTAAATAGTTCTTTCCCTTTAGAAAGGTTTTCTTCATTTACTTCTATAGGTATTTTTAATTCTTTTGTAGCTAGTGCTTTTCCTTGTGGAGTATTTTCGTAGCCATAGGGTATCCATCCTCTGGGTATGGACCCTGAAACGGGCAACATAGCTTCCATTTCTCTCGGAAAACCTTTATACTCTCCATAGGTTTTATAACCAACAGGTTCGTACATATTGGGCATATATTGAAAATTAGGCTTTTTATTATCTGTCCAACAAGAAACCATTATAATTGTAATGATTAATGTTATGAGTATATTTACTAGTCTTTTCATATTAGTGATCATCTTTTTTATCGATTAAACTAACTTCAGTTGCTCCAGTTTCTAATAAAAAACTGGATGCTTTTTCTACATCGTTATTTTCTGTATCTATGACAATTAAAAAATGATCATCCGTTGTTCTTACATCAGGATTTTCAGCTTTTTTAAAAGGCCATAACCTACTTCTCATGTAAAACGTAATCACCATTAGATGGGCAGCAAAAAAAACAGTTAATTCAAACATTACTGGAACGAATGCGGGCATATTTTCTAGATAACTAAAACTTGGTTTACCCCCTATATCTTGAGGCCAATCTTGAATCATTATAAAATCCATCATCAAAACGGCAACACTCAAACCAACTAGTCCATATAAAAATGATGTTATTGCAATTCTAGTATCTGCAAGTCCCATAGCTTTTTCAAGTCCGTGAACTGGGAACGGAGTGTATACTTCTTCAATATGGTAATGCTTTTCACGAACCTTTTTTACGGCTTGTAATAAGATATCAT
>SGZC01000080.1 GCA_004213605.1 Flavobacteriales bacterium | reverse complement strand
TAGTTTTGCTCAATAATTTAAAAGGTGACCAAGGAGATTTTTATATTTATAACTCGTTACTTTCTGAATATGGTGTTGTAGGGTTCGACTATGGATATGCCATGGCAAGCCCAAATACATTAACAATTTGGGAAGCACAATTTGGTGATTTTAGCAATGGTGCTCAAATAATGATCGATCAATATATATCGGCTGCTGAGGATAAATGGGATTTGCAAAATGGATTGGTAATGTTGTTACCTCATGGGTACGAAGGACAAGGAGCTGAACATTCATCAGCAAGAATGGAAAGATATCTTCAGCTTTGTGCAAAAGACAATATGTTTGTTGCAGATTGTACAACTCCAGCAAATTTATTTCACCTTCTAAGAAGGCAAATGAAAGTGAACTATCGTAAACCTCTAATAATTTTTACGCCAAAAAGTTTATTAAGGCATCCAAAGGTTGTTTCCACAAAAGAAGAGTTTTCAAATGGCGGTTTTCAAATGATAATAGATGATGCAACTGCAGAGATTAAAAAAATTAAAACTTTGGTTTTTGTTACAGGTAAGTTTTATTACGACTTATTGGAAAAGAAAGAGCAGTTAAAAAGAAAAGATGTTGCATTAATTAGAGTTGAACAACTATTCCCGTTACCCGTCAAAATATTACAATCTATTATTAAAAAATATAAAAATGCAGATGATTTAGTTTGGGCTCAGGAAGAACCAAAAAATATGGGAGCCTATTCACATATATTGTTACATTTTGATGAGGCAAAACATTTTAGGATATGCAGTCGAAAAATATATGCAACTCCTGCATCGGGAAGTCCTACTAGATTTAAATTAAGACATGATGCGGTAATAGACAGTGTTTTTGAAGAAAAATCCAATAATTGAGAATAGAAAAATAGTAGATTTTATTTAGGAAAAATTATTTGGAAGTGTGTTTAAATTTAGAAGTATTAAATTAGTTAAAAAAGTTTATTTAGATATTGAATAAATTAAAGTTTTGAATTAGTAGATTTTGTAAGTATTTATGTCAAAAAATAATAATTTCCCAATGTGGGGCGGAAACAAATGGACAAAATCAATGTACAAAAAATATTGGTGGTACATATGTTTATGTATTATTGGATACGTTTTGATTGTAGTTACTGCAAATAGTTTTACATAAAAGATATGATGTTATGAGTTTAGAGATGAAAGTTCCTTCACCAGGAGAATCAATTACGGAAGTAGAAATTGCTGAATGGCTAGTATCCGACGGTGATTGGGTTGAAAAAGATCAGGCAATCGCTGAAGTCGATAGCGATAAAGCTACTTTAGAACTACCAGCTGAAGCTAGTGGTATAATAACGCTCAAAGCTGAAGAAGGAGATGCGGTAGCTGTTGGCGCTATTGTTTGTTTAATAGATACAGATGCTCCAATGCCTAAAGAAAAAAATGTAACTCCTGAAAAAAGTGTAACTACCAAACAGGATAAATCTAAAGATCATCAAGTTCCAGAAATTCCCAAAGAAACCTATGCCACTGGAACAGCTTCACCCGCTGCAAAAAAAATATTAGCTGAAAAAAACATGCTTCCTTCAATGATAAAAGGAACAGGAAAAGATGGAAGAATTACAAAAGATGATGCTGTAAAAGCGACTCCGTCGATGGGGACAAAAGGAGATAAATTGAGAGAGACTAGTCGTAAAAAATTATCAATGCTTCGACGTAAAGTAGCAGAAAGATTAGTAACTGTAAAAAATGAGACTGCAATGCTTACTACTTTTAATGAGGTAGATATGTCTCCAATATTTGCACTTAGAAAAAAATATAAAGAAGAATTTAAAGAAAAGCATGGAGTTGGATTGGGCTTTATGTCATTTTTTACATTAGCTGTTGTTAGAGCTTTAGAATTATATCCAGACGTCAACTCAATGATTGACGGAGATTTTCAAATAAAACACGATTTTAAGGATATTTCAATAGCGGTCTCTGGGCCAAAAGGACTCATGGTTCCAGTAATTAGAAATGCCGAAAACTTATCGTTTAGAGAGGTCGAATCTGAAGTTAAACGTTTAGCAATATTAGCAAGGGAAGGAAATATTACCGTTGACGACATGACAGGAGGAACTTTTACGATTACTAATGGAGGTGTTTTTGGCTCCATGTTGTCTACTCCAATTATTAATCCGCCGCAAAGTGGTATTTTAGGAATGCATAATATTGTAGAGAGACCGGTCGCCATTGAAGGGAAAGTTGAAATTCGTCCAATAATGTATGTAGCTTTATCCTACGACCATAGAATAATCGATGGGAGAGAGTCTGTAGGGTTTTTGGTAGCAGTAAAAGAAGCTTTAGAAAACCCAGGAGAATTATTAATGAATAATGAAATCAAAAAAGCTTTAGAGTTATAGTATCATCATTCTAAATAAGATAAAAACAATTTTTTCCGTAATCAATCACAGCTCTATGTTGTTTTAAAAAATCAGCACCGATAACCCCATGGACTGGCGAATCGTCAGCTTCTTTAAGAGCTTTATTTATATGCGATAGGTCCATAAGTATAAAATTCATTTTTTTAATTTTCCAATCTCTAATCTCTAAAAGATTATTTTTTGCAAGTGCTGTTTTCATATTTAAGGCGCCCGCTCCTGCTGCCTTAATATTACTTTCTTCTTTAGTTAAATTAAAATAGGAATCAAAAACAAACCCAATACAACTATTGGAAGCTCCTGTGTCTAAAATAAAAACACCAGCAACATTATTTATTTTAACGTTAAAAGTATAATGCCCTGATTTTAACCTTTTAAGAATAATGCGATAAAATCCTTTTTGCTCTAAAAAATTTCGAAGTTGATTCAATTTTTTTTAGTAAATATAATGAACATATGATTTATCATTTAAATCAATCTTGTAATTTTGTAAATAATGTTAACGGATACACATACTCATTTATATAGCGATCATTTTAAGGATGATTTTTCATCAATGATGCAACGAGCGTTCGATTCGGGTGTCAAACGATTATTTATTCCTGCCATAGACTCGTCAACTACAGAGGCTATGTACTTTCTTGAAAAACAATATCCCGATAATATTTTTTTGATGATGGGCCTGCACCCAACCTCAGTTAAAGATAACTTTAAAGAAGAATTAGAGCATGTAAAAAAACAATTTTCAAAAAGAAATTTTTTTGCAGTTGGTGAGATTGGAATCGATTTGTATTGGGATAAAAGTAATCTAGAAAATCAACAAAAAGCATTTAAAGCACAGATACAACTTGCTAAAAAGTATCAGTTGCCCATTGTAATTCATTGCAGAGATGCTTTTGATGAAGTATTTGAAATTTTAGAATCAGAAAATGATGATGATTTGTTTGGAATTTTTCATTGTTTTACTGGAACTGAAGAACAAGCAAATAAAGCAATATCATATAATATGAAATTAGGGATCGGTGGAGTAGTCACTTTTAAAAATGGTAAAATTGATACTTTTTTAAATAAAATTGATATCAGAAATATTGTTCTTGAAACAGACTCCCCTTATCTTTCGCCGGTTCCTTATCGTGGAAAAAGAAATGAGAGTAGTTACCTAACCTTTATAAGTAAAAGGTTGGCTGAAATTTATGAATTAAGCGAAAAAGAAATTTCGAGAATTACTACACAAAACTCAAAAGATGTTTTTGGAATATAAAAAATTATAAATGAAAAAAAGACCTAATATACTTCTTATCTATACCGGAGGGACTATCGGTATGATTAAAGATTCAGACACGGGAGCTTTAAAAAACTTTAATTTTAATGAATTATTAGAATACATTCCAGAGTTAAATCTCTTGGATTGCAATATTTCATCAAAAAGCTTTTTAAAACCCATTGATAGCTCCAATATGAAACCATCTAATTGGGTAGAAATTGGAACTATTATAGAAGATAATTATAAAAATTATGATGGATTTGTCATTTTACACGGAAGCGATACGATGTCGTACACCGCTTCAGCGCTAAGTTTTATGTTAGAAAATTTATCAAAACCAGTCATATTTACCGGATCGCAACTTCCAATTGGAGACCTAAGAACAGATGCAAAGGAAAACTTAATCACTTCTATTCAAATAGCATCTTTAGTAGAAGATAATCAGCCTGTAGTTCAAGAAGTGGGATTGTATTTTGAATATAAGTTATTCAGAGCAAATCGAACTACTAAAATAAATGCAGAACATTTTGAAGCTTTCGATTCTCCAGATTATCCGCCACTCATAATTAGTGGGGTAAATTTATCTGTTAACTATGATTTTTTATTGAAAACAAAAACAAGCAAAAAATTAGTAGTACATAAAATTTTTGAACCAAACATATTGCTTTTAAAGCTATTTCCTGGAATCAATGAAAAGACTATAAATCATATTTTAACCACGCCAAACTTAAAAGGTATTATTTTTGAAACCTACGGAAGCGGTAACTTAACAGATGAAAAATGGTTTTTAAAAGCTATAAAAAAAGTAATAGATAAAAATATTCCTGTTATTAATGTTACACAATGTTTTGGAGGTAGTGTTGATATGAGTTTATATAGTACCAATAAATTATACCAAAATATAGGTATTGTATCGGGGAAAGATATTACTACCGAAGCAGCCATAACTAAATTAATGTTCATGTTAGGACAAAATATTTCAGCGAATGTGTTTAAAACTAAATTTGAAACTTCATTAAGAGGAGAAATGAAGTAAAATTTTACACTAAAAGTTTTAGCATACTAGTTTTTTTTTGTTAATTGGCAGCCCATTTGGCGGGGTGTTCTTTTTGAACAAAAAATATAGAGAGGTGGCCGAGTGGTCGAAGGCGCACGCCTGGAAAGTGTGTATACGCCAAAAGCGTATCGAGGGTTCGAATCCCTTCCTCTCTGCAACAAAATGCTTTAATTTCCCAAGTAATTCGAAGCATTTCATAATAACATAATATACTTGGAGATTAACTATTTTTTTATATCTTTAAAATCTTTAAAAATTAAAACAAAACTTAAGTCAATAGCAATGAAAAAATTATTTTCTATTTTGGCAATTACCGCGCTGGTTTTTGCAGGAACACCAAGCTTAAAAGCAACAAATGTTCAAACGATGCCAATTAATGTTCAACTTTTAATGGCGACAACAACGATTTCGATTACTCAAGATGATAGTGGAACTGAAACACAAGAAAAAGGATTTCATCAAGAATTAAAAGAACGTTTCGTAGAGGGTGGTCCTGGATTTATGGGAATCGTTCTTTTATGTTTGATCTTAGGATTGGCTTTTGCAATTGAAAGAATTATCTACTTAAACTTAGCTACAACTAATACTAAAAAATTAGCTGATAACGTTGAAGACGCTCTTAAAAGTGGTGGAATTGATGCAGCAAAAGAAGTTTGTAGAGATACAAAAGGGCCTGTTGCATCGATCTATTATCAAGGTTTAGATCGTGCTGATGAAGGAGTAGATGCTGCTGAAAAAGCTGTTGTAGCCTATGGTGGCGTACAAATGGGTCAATTAGAAAAAAATGTTTCATGGATTTCGTTATTCATAGCCATCGCGCCTATGCTTGGTTTTATGGGAACAGTAATTGGAATGATTGATGCTTTTGATAAAATTCAAGCTGCAGGAGATATGAATCCTTCACTAGTTGCCGGAGGTATAAAAATAGCACTATTAACAACTGTATTCGGTTTAATTGTTGCAATTATACTTCAAATCTTTTATAACTACATTATTGCCAAGATTGATAGTATCGTAAATAGTATGGAAGACGCTTCTATTACTTTAATCGATATGCTTGTAGAACACAAAAACAAATAATAATTTAATATCCTAACGATGGGTTTACATAAAATAATTAAAATTGTCGGATTGATACTTAGTGCAGTTGGAGCAGTAATATTAGGTATGATCATAATGAAAGGTGATGATGTTATCAAGGAAACAGGATCTGGTGTTGATGGATTTTTATATACTGCATATATAATATTTGCATTGGTTTTGATATCTGTTGTTGTTTTTGGATTCAAAGGACTGATGTCTGGAAATATAAAAAATACTTTAATCACTCTAGGATCTTTTATTCTGATAGTAGCTTTATCTTACGGTTTAGCTGATAGCAACCAACTAACACTTGCCAACGGTGAATTATTATCTGAAGCTAATTCAAAATGGATTGGGGCAGGACTTTACACTTTTTATATTTTAGCGATTGTCGCCATAGGTTCAATGATTGTTAGCGGATTTAAAAAAGCAAAGTAAAATGGCAAGAAGATCAGCACCAGAGGTAAATGCAGGTTCTATGGCAGACATAGCTTTTCTTTTACTTATCTTTTTTCTAGTAACTACTACATTAGAAAAAGATAATGGAATTGCGAGACAACTGCCACCTATAGATAAATCTGAGATTGAACCTCCAAAAATTAAGGAAAAAAATCTTTTTATCGTATTGGTAAATAAAAATGACCAACTTTTAGTAAATGATTCTCCAATGGAATTGGAGGAATTACGAGAAAATGCAATTGATTTTTTAGATAATGGAGGAGCTTTATCTAACTCTCCTGAATACTGTGATTACTGTAAAGGAAATAGATCGATTACTTCATCAGATAATCCAACAAAAGCAGTTATCTCAGTACAAAACGATAGGTTAACCTCATACAAGATGTACATTTCTGTTCAAAATGAACTGGTGGCAGCCTATAATTTCCTCAGGAATAGAGAATCACAAAGGTTATATGGATGGGATTTTACTGATGTTAAAAAAGAGATTGATGCAGGTACTTATTTAGGAAATCAGAGTGATGCTCAAGACAAATTGAAGGAAATACAAAGGTTATTCCCACTAAAATTATCTGAAGCACAACCTAGAAAAAATTAATTAAAAGGAGAAAATGTCAAAATTCACAAAGAAAAAAAGTAACGAATTACCTCCCGTATCTACTGCATCCCTTCCGGATATTGTATTTATGTTATTATTCTTTTTTATGGTAGTTACAGTAATGAGAGATACAGAACTAAAAGTTGAGCAAAACCTGCCAAAAGCAAATCAAATTGAAAAACTTAAAAAGGATAGGTCAGTTTTTATTTTTGCTGGAAAACCAAGTATACAATACAAGAAGAATTTCGGGGACGAGGGAAGAATACAAATAGGAGATAAATTTACCGATGTTTCAAATATAGGGTTAGCTCTAACTGAGGCACGGGGTAAGTTAAATCCAGAATTACAGAGTAAAGTTGTGGTGGCATTAAAAGTAGACGACGATACCAACACTGGATTAGTAACTGATATTAAGGAAAAACTAAGAGAACTTAATATGGTTAAAATTATCTATATTACTACTTCAGGAGATCCATTAGAACAATAATATTTTAGT
>SGZC01000008.1 GCA_004213605.1 Flavobacteriales bacterium | reverse complement strand
TTTGAAAACGGATTTATTTTCGCGAAAAAAATAAAAAACGTTATTGAAAAAATATCACCTATAAAGGTAGTTATGTGTAAAGTCATGATTGATAAAAAAAATCCTATTATGCCTATTACCACCACTTTAGAAACTGAAGTTTACAAAGATAAGTCCTTGGTTTTAGTAGACGATGTTCTTCACTCTGGAACTACATTAATTTATGGGATTAAGTATTTTTTACAAGTACCACTAAAACAGTTTAATACAGCAGTACTAGTAGACAGAAATCACAAAAAATATCCTGTTAAAGTAGATTTTAAAGGGATTTCTCTTTCCACATCCATCAATGAAAATGTATCGGTGATTTTTGAAAAAGGAAATTATTTTGCGCGATTGGATTAAAAGGAAATGTTATTTTCAATGTCTGCTACTATAGTCGCTATAGAACGATGATCGGTAGTAATTTTTAAATCGGATTGATTGTAATAATAGGATCGTTCAAAAAGATGTTTTTTAATAAAATCATTTAAAAGAAGTTCGGTGTTTAAATGAGCGATTAAAGGTCTTTTATTTTTTTCACTAAAAAGTCGTTGGGTTAGTTCTTCATTAGATGTTTTTAAATAAACAGTGGTAGTTGCTGCTAAAGATTTTAAAAACTGAACCATATCTCCATAGCAGGGAGTTCCACCACCGGTAGCTAATATTAGATTGGAATTATCAGATAGAATCTTTTCTACCATTTTTCGTTCAATTTTTCTAAAATAGAGCTCTCCCTTTGTTGCGAATAATTTTGAAATACTAATTCCAGTTTCTTTAGCTATAGCTTGATCTAAGTCAATAAATTTATAGTTTAGAAAGGCTGCTAATTGCCGTCCTACCGTAGATTTTCCGCTACCCATATATCCTATTAATATAATTTTCATTTTTAAAATTTAAGATGTAAGTGTACGATATTGAATCAAAAAATTATTTATCAAATTTAACTTAAAATTGCTTTGAATTATAAAAATAATGATAGTATATTTGCACCCGCATTCAAGAAAATTTTTCTTGTTTTAAAGGACGACTTGGTAGCTCAGTTGGTAGAGCACCTCCCTTTTAAGGAGGTGGTCCTGGGTTCGAGCCCCAGCCAAGTCACTTAAAAAGTCGAGCATCCGCCTCGACTTTTTAGTTTACCACAATTTATTTTTACCGAGGTGCTGGAACTGGTAGACAGGCATGGTTGAGGGCCATGTGTTCTTATGGACGTGTGGGTTCGATTCCCATTCTCGGTACTTAAAAAAGGAGAGCACATCTATCGCTCTCCTTTTTATTTTTATCCAAATTAAAAAAAGACTACCTTTAGGTGAATCTTAAAATAATAACTAATGGAATGGTATGTAAAAAACAGGTGGTGGATTTGGACGATTACAGGGGTTTATATAGTTTATAGAATCGTGACTAGTATTTATTACTCCTGATATAAAAACTACGCATACATTTTCTCACGAAGTTGTTTTATTTTTTCGTCTGCCATGTACTCCTCAAAGGTCATGTAGCGATCAATTACCCCACTTGGGGTTAATTCTACGACCCTGTTACCAATGGTTTGTGCAAATTCGTGATCATGAGTGGTTAGAAGTACTGTGCCTTTAAAGTTTTTTAGAGTATTATTAAAGGCGGTGATCGATTCTAAATCTAAATGATTGGTGGGTTCGTCTAATTTTAAAACATTGGCACGTATCATCATCATTCTACTCAGCATGCAACGTACTTTTTCTCCCCCTGACAATACATCACACATTTTTAAAGCCTCCTCTCCACTAAATAACATTTTCCCTAAAAAACCTCTAATAAACACCTCTTCCCGCTCTTCTTCAGTTTTAGCCCATTGGCGAAGCCAATCAACTAAACTCATCTTCTTCTCAAAAAAGGCATGGTTATCCAAAGGAAGGTAACTCTGAGTCGTTGTTACACCCCACTGAAACTTCCCTTCTTCTTGTTTTGAATTTCCACTTACAATTTCATAAAAAGCAGTTGTTGCTCTGGAGTCTTTAGAAAATAAAATGACTTTATCTCCTTTTGCTAAATTTAGATCAATATTCTTAAACAAAAGTTCACCATCCATATTATAGGAAAGTTTTTCAACATTTAAAATTTGGTCTCCTGCCTCTCTTTCCGATTTAAATATAATTGCAGGATACCTTCGGCTTGAGGGTTTAATTTGCTCTATATTTAATTTATCTATCATTTTTTTACGAGAGGTTGCCTGTTTAGATTTGGCAACATTAGCACTAAAGCGGGCAATAAATTCTTGCAATTCTTTTTTCTTCTCTTCTGCTTTTTTATTTTGTTGTGCACGCTGTCTTGCAGCTAGCTGACTGCTTTCGTACCAGAAAGTGTAATTTCCACTAAAATGAGATATTTTACCAAAATCAATATCACTAATATGCGTACAAACCGAATCTAAAAAATGTCGATCATGCGAAACCACAATTACACAGTTATCATAATTTGCAAGAAAATTTTCTAACCAGGTAATAGTTTCATAATCCAAATCATTGGTAGGCTCATCCATTATTAAAACATCAGGATTACCAAATAAGGCTTGTGCCAGTAAAACTCTTACCTTTTGCTTACCATCTAAATCGGCCATAGCAGTATAATGCAAGTTCTCTCCTATTCCCAAGTTTGAAAGTAATGTAGCTGCATCACTGTCTGCATTCCATCCATTCATTTCTTCAAAAGTGATCTGAAGTTCTCCTATTTTTTCAGCATTTTCATCGGTATAGTCCTCATAAAGCTTATCGATTTCAGATTTAACTTTAAAGAGATTTTTATTTCCCATGACCACTGTTTCTAAAGCCATAAAATCATCAAATGCGTTGTGATTTTGCTCTAAAACAGACATTCTTTTTCCGGGTTCTAGATGAACATGTCCAGAAGTTGCTTCTTGCTTTCCTGAAACAATTTTTAGGAAGGTAGATTTACCCGAACCATTGGCTCCAATAATCCCATAACAATTTCCTTGTACGAACTGAGTGTTAACCTCATCAAACAAAACACGTTTACCAAATTGAACTGATAAATTTGAGACTGAAAGCATAATAGTACTAGATTTTAAAAGTTGCGCAAAAATAACTATTTAAGTCAACTTAGCATATTTTAAATATTTAAATTTCTTTTAACTCCTTATTAACAAAATGATACCGTTTAGGGTTTACTTTTGTTAATGGTCAATTTATCCCTGTATGAATAAACAATTACTTTTAATTTGTACGATATCTTCTTTTATTCTTTCTTGTAACAACTGGAATGAGTCGCCATCTTTATCGACCTACGTTGGAGGTGAAATTATAAATCCTAAAGGAGATTACGTATACCTTCTAAAAGATGATCAACTTTTAGATAGTGTAACACTTGATAGTAATAATAAATTTTTATTTGAAACTAAAAACATATATGCTGGACTATATACATTTAGTCATGTAGAATTTCAAGTTTTTTATTTAAATCCAGGAGATAGTTTAATGCTGCGAGTAAACACTCTCGATTTTGATGAATCACTGTCTTTTACTGGTACAGGGTCTAAAAATAACAATTTACTAATAGAATTATTTTTGCTGAATGAAGAGGAAATTGAATTAATACCTGGTTATTATAAATTAGCTCCAATACATTTTGAAGAAAAATTGGATTCACTCAAAAATATAAGACTAAAAATATACAATGAGTTTGTTCAAAAAAACAATCCTAACGATAACTTCAAAGAAATAGCCGAAGCGAGCATTAACTATGATTATTTTTCAAAAAAAGAAATCTACATTACTGCCAATGAACGTAGGAAAAATAGTGAAAGTTATCATGCTATTCCTGAAGATTTTTATAACTACCGAAATAACATCAATTTTGGCTCTAACGAATTAAGATCTTACTTCCCCTATTATCGTTTCTTGTTCAGATACTTCGATAACATAGCAATGCGAGGCGCTGATCAAAATAATAACTACCAACGAAATTCGTTAAGCCATAACTGCCGAAAAATAGAATTGATAGATCAAAAAGTGACCAATGACTCTCTTAGAAATAATATGGTGATGAATATCACAGGAAGATACTTGTTGAATTGTAATAAGAAAGAAAACCAAGAAAAAATTTTAAACTTATTTCTAGAAGTTAATACCAATAAAAATCACCTAAAAGAAATAAAAGAGTTAGCAGATGCTTCCATGCGATTAACACCGGGCAGTAAAATTTCAAATGTACCGTTGATAAACTCCAAGAATAAAATTAAGAAACTACATACCATTATTCACAATCCGACTGTTTTATATTTTTGGTCCTCCACATCAATGAACCACAATAAAAACATACATTCTCGAGTGTCCGAATTAAAATCAAAATATCCAGAATACGATTTCATTGGTATCAATACAGATTCCAATTATAACAAATGGATGACAATAATTAATAAGTCTGGTTATAAAACAAACCTAGAGTTTCAATTTGAAAATGTTTCTAAATCTGAAAAAAAATTGGTAATTCACACTATAAACAAAGCAATTATAGTCGACAAAAACGGAACCATCATTAACGGTAGTGTAAATTTATTTAATATCAATATAGAGGATAGTCTTTTAGGATATTTAAACCAATAGTTTTTAATTCCCCTTTTTATAATCTGCTAAAAATTTTGCCAAACCAATATCGGTTAGCGGATGATTCAACAAACCTTCAATTGAAGATAAAGGACCTGTCATTACATCAGCTCCAATTTTAGCACAATCTATCACGTGCATCGTATGTCTTACAGAAGCTGCAAGTATCTGGGTACTAAACCCATAATTATTATAAATTTGACGAATTTCAGCGATAAGATTTAGTCCGTCGGTTGACACATCGTCCAATCGACCAATAAAAGGTGACACGTATGTTGCACCTGCTTTTGCTGCTAATAGCGCTTGACCAGCAGAAAAAACTAAGGTGACATTTGTTTTAATTCCTTTATCCGAAAAATACTTTGCAGCTTTAACACCTTCTTTGATCATAGGTAATTTAACGACAATTTGCTTGTGCAACCCAGCAAGCTCTTCCCCTTCTTTTACCATTCCATCATAATCAGTTGCGATTACCTCTGCCGATACATCACCTTCTACGATATCACAAATTGCTACATAATGTTTTAAAATATTTTCACGGCCCGTGATTCCTTCTTTAGCCATTAAGGAAGGGTTGGTGGTTACTCCGTCAAGAACACCAAGGTTTTGAGCATCACGAATTTGTTCAAGATTAGCAGTATCAATAAAAAATTTCATAAAATTAGGTTTTAAAGTATAGATGGATATTTACCTACAAAAATACACATTAATGAAAGTAGGAAAAAAATAATTTTAAAAAGTTACGAGGAAATAATGTTAATAAAAAAGAAAGAGATTCTATTTCAGTTTATAGTGATTCATTAGCATTTTTTCATACCATTTACTAGGTAAAATACGCTTTAAAATTATGGAAAATTTTTGCAAAAAATTTCCTTCTTTGTAACGAACACGTAGATTTTTAGAATTGATAATTCGATAAACAACGAGTGCCAGATCTTTAGGGTCCTTACCACTGCTCACATGCGAATTCATAATTTCTAAAGTATTGCGATAGTCTTTTTCGTATGGCGAATAATTTATAAGGGGTGCGTGGTACCTACCATCAGCTATATTAGTTGCAAAATCACCAGGTGCGATGTTGGTCATTTCTATACCAAACTGTTTAATTTCTATTCGAAATGCTTCCGCAGTTATTTCAAGAGCTGCTTTAGTAGCTGAATAAATGCCTCGATAAGGTAGTCCCATATATCCTGCTATAGAAGTAATATTTATGATTAAACCACTTTTTTGTTTTCGCATTTGCGGTAAAACAGATTTTATCACATTAATAGGGCCATGTAAATTAATATCAAATGCTTTTATAATTTCTGATGCTGGAGTTTCTTCTATCGGTCCTGTAATTCCAACTCCAGCATTATTTATTACAATGTCTAATTGTCCTTCTTGATCAATGATGTTGGCAAAAACTTCGTTAATTGAATTTGGATCCGTGACCTCCATTTTTAGGAGAGGAAAAGATACCTCTTCTTGATATTTTTCGGGATTTCTGCTTGTTCCATAAACTTTAAATCCCTTTTCAAAGAGAAATTCGCTTATTGATTTTCCTATTCCAGAAGACCCACCAGTAACTAATACAACTTTTAACATCTAGACAAAGATAAATAATTGAAAGTTTTGATTAAAATATATCAAAATTTTAGGCATAAAAAATGGCAAGCTACCTACATCACACTGCTACAACCGTCTACCCTTGCTGCGTTCCCACCCTGGGGGATTCGACAGGAGCTAGTTGTGTAGGACTTGCCGCTGCAAAGATACTGCATTTTCCAATTTTCACAATCTTTTCCTATAAATTATTAAAGAATTATTATAGTTGGTGAATAATAAATATCTTGCACAAAAATTTAAAAAAATTATGAGATTATTTACCCTAGTATTGAGTGCATCATCTATTTTTTTAGCCATAAGTTGTAATAATAAAAAAGCGACAGCTACCTCGTTATTTGAAATAACTATTAAAAATTTACAAAAAACATATACACCAGCTGATAATTTTAACGTTTCTCTTTTAAATAAGGAGAATACCACCATTGATTCGCTAGCATATTTTATTGGCTCTAAAAAATTAGAATCCTCAATTAAGAACACTGAGGTGAACATTTCACTTGAAAATGAAAAATTGGGCAATCGAGTTTTACATGCAAAAATATATTCGGGAACTACTGTTTATGAAATTTCAAAAAAAATAACAGTTTTATCCTCGATAACACCCAAATTGTATTCCTATTCAATCATTGAAGAATATCCTCACGATACCAATGCATACACCCAAGGTCTAGAATTTAAAAATGATACTTTGTACGAGAGTACCGGACAATATAAAAATTCATCTCTAAGAAAAACCAATTTTAAAACCGGAGAGATTTATACAAAAATCCCTCTGGATGATGCATATTTTGGAGAGGGATTAACCATCCTTAATGAGAAGATTTATCAACTAACTTGGAGAGAAAAAATAGGTTTTATATATGATTTAAATACACTTCGTAAAACAGGGTCGTTTGTATATGGAAAAAGTAAAGAAGGTTGGGGGCTTTGTCAAGATGGAGCACATATTTACAAAAGCGACGGAACTCAAAAAATATGGAAATTAAATGCCAATACCCTAGATGAAGAAGGTTTTATAGAAATTTATACCAACTCGAGTAAAATAAAATCAGTTAATGAATTGGAATGGGTCAATGGCAAAATTTATGCAAATATCTATCTGAGGGATGCCATTGCCATTGTAGATCCAACTAATGGAGCAGTAGAGGGAGTTATAGATCTTACTTCTTTAAAAAACAACGTTTCCGTAACCAATCCGAAAGATGAGGTGTTAAACGGAATAGCCTTTAATGGAGAGGAAAACACGCTGTACGTTACCGGAAAAAACTGGAACAAACTATTTAAAATTAAAATTTTCGAAAAATAGTATTTATACTTAGCTCTTTCTTAAAAGGGATGCTACTATATACATGATAATGATAAATGGGATAGCAATAAACTTTATGGTAATAATTGCTGCTATACTTAGTGCTAAAAAAATATAACGAACTTGATTTGCATTAAAATCCCAAGATTTAAACTTCAGCGAAAATAATTTTATTTCGGCATTTAACAAAAGAGAACTTACAATCGTGAGTGCTATTAAAAACCAATGATTGAATATAACCCGCTCCAAAAAAGGTGAATATTGGTATTGAAATATCAAGGGCAGGCTTGTTATCAACAAGGTGTTTGCAGGTGTTGGCAAACCGATGAAATTATCAGATTGTCGAGTGTCGATATTGAATTTTGCAAGTCGATAAGCAGACGCTATGATGATTAAAAATCCCATAAAAGGTATAAAACTCATTCCAGGCTCAAACTCTTTAAGCGTTTCAGTAGCTTCAAATCCAGTTCTTAACTCTTGTGGCATTAGCGATTTATTTAATAATTGAAACATCATCAGTCCCGGAACGACACCAAAACTTACCATATCTGCTAAAGAATCTAATTGAACTCCCAACTTACTTTGTACATGAAGCAATCTTGCAACCAAACCATCAAAAAAATCAAAAAACATCCCTGCAATAACCAGAAGAGAGGAAATGACCAGATCTCCGCTAACCACAAATAGTATGGCTAAGCATCCACATAATAAATTTAAACCGGTGATTAAATTTGGAATCTGTTTTTTCATTATAAATCGTTTTATTTTGTAAAAATAGAAAAGTATTTTCGTCTATTACAATATGTGTCCAATATTATAGTTTATAATCTAATAAAATAGTAAGATATTTACCGAAATTATTGAGCTTGAACAGAAAAGTATTTATTGGTTTATTATTTATTTGCACGATAGCTAATTCACAATCCGTTAAAAAATATTCTAACGAATTTATGAACATAGGTGTTGATGCAGCCGCTTTTGGCATGGCGAATGCTACGACTGCATCTTCTGCCAATGTCAATTCAGGATATTGGAATCCAGCAGGACTAATAGCTCTAGAAGACCATCAACTGTCTTTAATGCATGCATCCTACTTCGCCAATATTGCAAATTACGATTATGGTGCTTTTGCAATGCCATTAGATGATCGCAGCGCCATAGCTATTTCTTTAATTCGTTTTGGAGTTGATGATATACTTAACACCACCCAATTAATAGACAATCAAGGTAATATTGACTACAATAGAATCAGCTTATTTTCAACAGCTGATTACGGAGTCACTTTTTCTTATGCAAGAGCCCTGCCATTGGATGGCTTTAACTTTGGTATAAACGCAAAAGTGATCAGAAGAATTATTGGAGATTTTGCCTCATCTTGGGGTTTTGGCTTAGATTTAGGAATTCAATTTAATAAAAATGACTGGAAGTTTGGTATTATGGCTAGAGACATTACTACGACATTCAATGCTTGGACTATCAATGAAGAAAAGTTCGGTGAAATTCAGGGTGCCGTTACTGGTGAAAACCAAGAATTACCCGAGACGATGGAAATTACTATACCTAAATTAAATTTAGGAGTGTCTAGAAAATTTATATTTCATTATGACTATGTTTTATTAACTGAAATAGACATTAACGTTCGTTTTGCTCAAACCAATGATTTGGTTTCCACTTCTTTTGCAAGTTTTAGTCCTGCTGCAGGAGTAGAATTTGGTTATATCGATTTGGTATTCGTCAGAGCAGGTGTTGGAAATTTTCAAAACATCACGCAATTGGACGGAAATAATTCATTGGGATTTCAACCAAATATCGGTATTGGGTTTAAATATAAAGGGATACAAATAGATTATGCGTTAACCGATCTAGGAGATCAAAGCGCGGCGCTGTATTCTAATATTTTTTCCATTACTTTAGACTGGAGTTTATTTAGATAATCGCAAGAACTCGCAATCATGTAATAAAGAGTTTCTAATACCCAGAAAATGAAAAAGAAATTAATCCTTTTAAGTTTTGTAGCTATACATACATTGTTTCTTATTACACTAAAAGCGCAAAAAATAACGCTTTCTGAGACAGCAGTGATCAGTGTACTAACGATGGGACCTGGCAATGCTTTAAATGACAGTTTTGGCCATAGTGCATTTCGTATTCAAGATCCAAATCAACATATTGATGTGGTATACAATTATGGAGTCTATGATTTTGAAACCCCTCATTTCTACTTGAAATTTACAAAAGGAAAATTATTGTATCAATTAGATCGAACAAGTTTTAATTTGTTTTATCGTCATTACTTGGAACAAAACAGATGGATAAAAGAACAAGCTTTAAACTTAACTACAGCGGAAAAGCAAGAAATTTTTAATTTCCTTCAAAACAATTATTTACCTGAAAACAGAAACTATACCTACGATTTCTTTTTTGATAATTGCGCAACAAGAATACGTGATGTTTTAGCAAGTACTTTAAAAAATAAATTAGTGTACAACTCGCAGTTTGAAAGTGACAGTTATACCTTTAGAGAATTGATACAAAAAAATGTTTTTTGGAATAGTTGGGGTAGTTTTGGAATGGATATTGCCATTGGTGCTGTGGTAGACCGTAATGCAATAAGCTGGGAATACCAATTTTTACCTGAATATGTTTTTAAAGCTCTAGAAAAAAGTACAATCAGTGGTAATCAAGGAACTACTAATCTAGTAAAAAACACCTCTACCCTCTTTAAGAACTCATCCAATGAAAAATCAGTTGTTTTTTTTACAAGCCCACTTTTTATCATTGGATTCCTATCCATTATGATTTTAGGTTGGACTTTCAAAGATTATCGGAATAAAGCCAGAAACCGCTGGTTGGATGCTAGTATATTCGCTTTTACAGGAATTATAGGAGTGTTTTTATTATTGTTATGGTTTGCCACCGACCACTTCGCGACTCAACATAACTACAACCTTCTTTGGGCTGTCCCGCTATCCTTATTTTGTGCAGTAGAGGTCTCAAAAAATAACCCGAAGTTTTGGCTTAAAAAATATATTATGTTTCAAATATTGATGCTTTTACTATTGAGTATTCACTGGATTACTGGGGTTCAATTTTTTCCGCTTACGCTATCACCTTTGTTAATGGCGTTATGTATTCGTTATATTTATATATTCAGTTTTTTAAATAAAAAATTGTGAACTACCTATCTGTAGAAAATATATCAAAGTCCTTTGGTGAACGAACCTTATTTAAAAACCTGTCTTTTGGAATTAATGAAGGTCAAAAAATTGGTTTTGTAGCAAAAAATGGAACGGGTAAAACGTCTATTTTAAATATTCTGTCTGGTAATGAATCCTCGGATTCGGGTCAGGTTATTTCTAGAAAAAACTTAAAAATATCTTTTTTATCTCAAGAACCAATTCTAGACCCAAATGCAACGATTGAAGAAATTATACAAACTTCAGACAATCACATAATTAAAATTATTGCAGCCTATGAAGAAGCCTTAACACATCCTGAAGATAGTATAGCCTATCAGAAAGCTTTTGACATGATGGAAGCAAATCAGGCATGGGACTTTGAGACTCTATACAAACAAGTTTTATCCAAATTAAAACTAAATGATCTAAATCAGAAAGTAAAAACTATGAGTGGTGGGCAAAAAAAACGTCTGGCGCTCGCTAATGCTTTACTTGGACAACCGCAACTTTTAATTTTAGATGAACCTACCAATCATTTAGATTTGGAAATGATTGAATGGTTAGAGAATTTTTTTGCAAAGAGTAGCACTACGCTTTTTATGGTAACGCATGATCGTTTTTTTTTAGAACGTATATGTAATGAAATAATGGAGCTAGAAGAAGGGCAATTATTCAGTTATAAAGGAAATTACTCTTATTATCTAGAAAAAAGAAAAGCGAGAATCGAAAACTTTACTTCTGAAACTAATAAAGCTAAACAACTCTTTAAACAAGAACTCGAATGGATGCGCAGACAGCCCAAAGCACGAACTACTAAGAGTAAATCTAGAATAGATGATTTTCAAGACATAAAAAATAGAGCACATCAGAGAAGGAAAGATCACGAAGTTCAATTAGAACTTAATATGGAACGACTGGGGACCAAAGTGGTTGAATTGCACACCATTTCTAAAGCCTTTGATGATAAAAAAATATTAAGTCATTTTGAATATAATTTTTTAAAAGGAGAGCGAATAGGAATCATCGGTAAAAATGGGACTGGAAAATCGACTTTTTTAAATTTGATTACCGGAGATGTAAGCCCAGATAAAGGTAAAGTAGTTATTGGAGAAACTGTGAAATTTGGTTATTATACTCAAAAGGGAATCACGATAAAGGCGGGTCAAAAAGTAATTGATGTAGTTCGAGAATTTGGAGATTTTATTCCATTAAAAAAAGGACGACAAATCTCTGCTCAACAACTTTTAGAGCGATTTTTATTCGATCGAAAAAAACAGTATGATTTTGTTGAAAAATTAAGTGGAGGGGAACGAAAACGACTCTATTTATGTACCGTTTTAATAAAAAATCCTAATTTTCTTATACTGGATGAACCCACCAACGATCTCGACATTGTTACTTTAAATGTTTTGGAAAACTTTTTACTAGATTTTCCAGGATGTTTAATTGTTGTTTCTCACGATCGCTATTTTATGGATAAAATCGTAGATCACTTGTTTGTTTTTAGAGGAAATAGTTTAGTGGAAGACTTCCCTGGCAACTATTCTGACTTTAGGGTTTATGAAGACAGTAAACTTCCCAAAAATAAAAAAATAATTTCTCAACATGACTCTCCGAAAAACACTTGGAAAAAAGAAGAAAAAAAGAATAAATTAAGCTATACCGAACATAAAGAATACGAACGCCTAGAGCGAGAAATAGCAAACTTAGAGAGCGAGAAAAATACTTTAGAAAGTAAGTTCACGACTGAAAATTGGGACGCAGACGAAATACAGAGACAATCACTTAATCTTCAAAAAGTTATTGAGGACTTAGATAAAAAAACAGAACGATGGTTCGATTTATCAGCACTTATGGAGATTTAATTACTTTGTTCAAAAATAAAATTAAATAGCCCCCAAAATATAATATCTTGTGATGGTTTAAAATTATTTGTGATGGAGCATATAAAAACAGCATTAGTTACAGGAGGAGCCTCAGGTTTAGGCTACGAATTAGCATTATTACTTGCTAAAGATGGATATCATTTAATTTTAATAGATATTAATTCTGAACAATTAGAAGAAGTCAAAAAAGAGTTAGAACTTGGTTTTAAAATAAAAACACGAATTATTACTAAAGATTTAAGTCTTCAAAATTGTGCTTTTGAATTATTTGAAGAAGTTAAAGAAACTTCGATCGATATACTCATTAACAATGCTGGTTTCGGATTATTTGGTCCCTTTTATAGTACTGATTGGAATCGAGAGCTATCGATGCTTAATTTGCATGTTATAACCACAACGCAGTTAACAAAACTTCTGCTAGACGACATGATAAAAAGAGGAAGAGGAAGAATTTTGAATGTGTCTTCTCTAGCGGCCTTTCAACCCGGGCCATTGATGTCGATTTATTACGCCACAAAGGCTTTTATTTTGTCATTTTCTGAGGCTATCGCCAACGAATTAAAAGGTACTGGTGTAACCGTTACCGTTTTATGTCCTGGACAAACTAAAACCTCTTTTCAGGAAGTAGTATCAGAGGGGAACACCACAAATAAAATTAGTTTTAATATTGCAACTGCCGATAAAGTTGCCTTGTATGGTTATAAAGTGATGATGAGTGGAAAAACTTTAGCGATTCCAGGTACAATCAATAAATTTTTATCTTTTTTGCCAAGAATACTTCCGAGAACTATAGCTACAGCAATTGTTAGAAAAATACAGCAAAAAAACAGGGAATGATAGCTCCTAACTCTTATTTTTCTCTGCAATCCATTTACTCATATATTTAGTGCTCTGTAGGGTTTTATATTGAAGTATCTTTCCTATAAAATTACGGTTTCTGTGTTTTTCTTTTGCGTTTAAAAGTTTATTTAAATAAGATCTAAACTCTTTTGAAAATGTAGGCTTATTGAATCGTTGATTTATAATTATAATTCCGTTTTCTTGATATTTTAACCATTCTTTCCTGTCAGTATATAACTTAACTGAAGCCTTAACAAGTTCGTCAATGTCATCAGAAACTATCCCCGAGAAAGGAAAATCTCCAGCTAAGCCTTCTACGCCAATAGAGGTTGTAATTGATGGAGTGCCGTTTATCATGGCATCTATAAATTTACCCTTTAATCCTGCACCAAATCGCAGGGGTGCTAAACAAATTTTAGCTGATTTCATTATTTCTGAAACGTCACCAGCCCAGCCCTTGATTAAAAAGTTATCTTTTTCGGAATGAAGTTCGTTAATTAATTGAGGAGCATAGGCACCGTACACGTGCATTTCCGCCTCAGGTATTTGTTTTCTGATACCAGGCCAAATTTCTTTTTTTAATAATAATATCGAATCAACATTAGGAGCGTGAAGAAGATTTCCGATGGTTACAAAATGTTTTCTCTTCTCGAAAGAAGGGAAATCTAGATATGCAGAGGAATCAATGGTAGTCGTTAAAAATGGTAAATAAAACAACATATCATTGTTTATTTTAAAGGTGGTCCTCAATAAATTCATTTCAAATTCAGATATAATTAATGATGAATCACAACGGTATATGCTCGCTATTTCTCGAATAGTTGTTTCAGAAAACAAATAATCATTTAAAGCTGCTGTATTGTTTTTTAAAGCTTCTTGTCTTGCTTTTCTTAAAAAGTGTAAATCTTCGGTGTCTAAAATACGTATTGCTTCTGGGCAGTATTCTGCAACTCTCCAACCAAATTTTTCTTCTGTAATAAAACGATCAAAAAGAACCACCGAAGGATTTAATTCTTTTATAAAATCATTAAAACTAGCATCGTTTAATTGAATTGGTTTTACCTGTATTTGTGAATCTTTAAAATTTACCGATTTATCTGAAGTAGTTGCGGAGCTCGAAAAAATAATTTGATAGTTATCCTTTTCAAATAAAGAAATTAGTTGCATCATTCTTTTTCCTGCAGCGGTCGTAGTTGGTTCAGGATAAGTATGGCCAATAATTAATAGTGTGTCCATTTAAAAAATAGAATGTTTATAGGTACTAATCTGGATCGATATCTCTAAAATGAACTATATTATACTTCATCCTATCGCAGAACTGTAAGCTTTTATACGATCATGTATTAAGGCTAAAGCTACTACTTATTTTTGAGAAATAACATCTGCATATAAGTCAAAATCATCTGCTGCTGTAATTTTTACAGTTGTAAAATCTCCTGTACGAACATACGCTTGCTCAGCGTTTATAAGGACTTCATTATCTACGTCTGGGCTGTCAAACTGTGTTCTGCCAACAAAATAGTTTCCTTCTTTACGATCAATAATTACTTTAAATTCTTTACCGATTTTTTCTTGATTCAACTCCCAAGATATTTGAGATTGGATTTCCATGATCTCATTTGCTCGTTTAATTTTAATTTCTTCAGGAACATCATCTTTTAATAAATAAGCACTCGTATTTTCTTCATGTGAGTAGGTGAAACAACCTAGTCGCTCAAATCGCATCTCCTTAACCCATTGTTTTAACTCATCAAAATTTTCTTCAGTTTCTCCAGGATACCCAACAATTAAAGTTGTTCGTACGGACATTCCAGGAACACGTTCCCTGAAATCCTTTAATAAATTATTTATTTTTTCTTTTCCAAAACCTCGTTTCATTGATTTTAATACGGAGTCTGAAATATGTTGTAGAGGAATATCAATATAGTTACAAACTTTGGATTCATTTCTCATAACATCCAACACATCCAGTGGAAAACCAGTTGGGAAAGCATAGTGCAAACGAATCCACTCGATTCCATTTACCTTTATTAATTCTTTTAATAGTGTTGCTAAATTTCTCTTTTTGTAGATATCAAGACCATAATAGGTTAAATCTTGAGCGATTAAAATTAACTCTTTAACACCGGTTGCTGCTAATTTTTCTGCTTCAATAACCAATTCATCAATAGGGGTGCTTTTATGCTTACCTCTCATTAGAGGAATTGCACAAAAGGAGCACGGTCGATCACAACCTTCAGCAATTTTTAAAAAAGCATAATTTTTTGGAGTGGTCGTTAGACGCTCTCCAATTAATTCATGTTGATAGTCGGCCTCTAGTGCTTTTAATAAGTTTGGCAATTCGGTGGTACCAAAATATTGATCTACATCTGGTATTTCTTTTTGCAAATCTGGCTTATAGCGTTCCGATAAACAACCTGTTACAAATACTTTATCGACGACTCCATCTTTTTTCTTTTGAACGAAATCTAAAATAGTGTTGATACTTTCTTCTTTCGCATTGGCTATAAAACCACAGGTATTAATGACTACAATATTTCCTTCATCCTCATGAACCACCTCTTTATTATTGGCTTTTAACTGACCCATTAATACTTCGCTATCATATACGTTTTTAGAACAACCTAGGGTGACTACATTAATTTTATTTTTCTTTAAAGTTTTGGTACGCATATATATTGATTGAAATCTATTTAAAGAACGAATCTACAAACTCAATTTTATTGAACACTTGGAGATCGTCGATACCCTCACCCACCCCAATATATTTAACAGGGATTTTAAATTGATCACTAATTCCGATTACTACCCCTCCTTTAGCAGTTCCATCTAGCTTTGTTATTGCTAATGAAGTTACTTCGGTAGCAGCTGTAAATTGTTTAGCTTGTTCAAAGGCATTTTGACCTGTTGAGCCGTCCAATACCAATAATACGTCGTTAGGAGTATCAGGAATTACTTTTTCCATTACTCGTTTAATTTTTGTCAACTCATTCATTAAGTTAACTTTGTTATGAAGTCTTCCGGCAGTATCGATAATTACAACGTCCGCATTTTGGCTTACTGCACTTTTGAGAGTATCAAAGGCAACGCTTGCTGGATCACTACCCATTGATTGTTTTATTATAGGAACATCGGTACGATCTGCCCACACTTGTAGCTGATCAATTGCTGCAGCTCTAAAGGTATCCGCAGCACCCAAAACAACGTGTTTACCAGCTTTTTTGAATTGACTTGCTAGTTTACCAATTGTGGTAGTTTTTCCAGCTCCATTTACGCCTACTACCATTATCACGTAGGGAGTATCTTGTTTTGGTATATCAAACTCAGTAGCATTTCCTGTATTGGTTTCACTCAATAATCCGGCTATTTCATCACGAAGAATATGGTTCAATTCGTCGACCCCCAGGTATTTATCTTTCGCGACACGAACCTCAATACGGTCAATAATTTTTAAGGTTGTGTCTACACCAACATCACTGGAAACCAGAACTTCCTCAAGGTTATCTAAAACGTCATCATCAACTTTACTTTTTCCAGCTACTGCCTTACTAAGTTTACCAAAAAAATTGGATTTTGTCTTTTCAAGACCCTTATCTAAGGTCTCTTTTTTTTCTTTTGAAAATATCTTTTTAAAAAAACTCATCAGTGATTTTTTAGAATCTTATGAACTACAAATATAAGCTTTAGCAACTTTTGTTTTAGACTATTATTAAACAGAAAAGCCACTTTTAAAAAAAGTGGCTTTATAAAAATTTTGAAGGTTCTTATTTTTTATTGAACCAATCATTTACCTGGTTTGGAGCCATAATTGACTCCACAAAGGTGTAAGCACCGGATTTTTCCGATTTTACCATTTTGATTGCTTTGGTTAGACGTTTAGATCCTGTTTGTAACGATGCGATTGATTTTTTTGCCATGCCTAATTATTTTATCTCCTTATGAACCGTCATCTTTTTAAGAATCGGATTGAATTTTTTTATCTCCATACGATCTGGAGTGTTTTTTTTATTTTTAGTAGTAATGTAACGAGAGGTACCTGGTTGACCAGATGATTTGTGCTCTGTACATTCTAAAATTACTTGTACTCTATTTCCTTTTTTAGCCATTGTAATCGACTTTAATTATTAGTATGCAATTATTTGTTTAAATAGCCTTTTTCACGAGCTTCTTTAACCACTACAGTAATTCCTTTTTTATTAATTGTTTTTAAAGTTGAAGCAGCTACTTTGATTGTAATCCATTTATCTTCTTCAGGTAAATAAAAACGTTTTTTGATAAGATTTACATTAAATCTTCTTCTTGTTTTATTCATCGCGTGAGAAACATTGTTCCCAAACATTGCCTTTTTTCCAGTAAGCTCACAAACTCTTGACATTCCTAATCTCTTTTAGTTATTTTAAACAGGGTGCAAATTTAATAAAATTTATTGTTTCCTACAACAAAAGAAAATTAGTTTTTTGAAATTTCTTTTTGAAGCATTTCAAGAGCTTTATAGGTTGCTTTTGCAATAACTCGCCCTCTGGGTTGTCCGAAATTAAATTTAGTAGAACTCACTCCTTTTGGGCCAGCTACAGCAATATATACAGTCCCTAACTCGTCCTCAGTATCTCCCATACTTGGACCTGCATTTCCAGTCGTCGCAATTGCATAATCAGTTTTAAAAACCTTAGTTGATTGTAGAGCCATCGATTCGGCAACCTCTTTGCTAACTACAGTGAATTTATCAATAATATTCTTTGGAATTTCTAAAACAGAAGCTTTGACATCAGTAGCATAGGCAACTATACTTCCTCTAAAAAAAGAGGAGATTCCGGGTTCTGTTGTGATCATCTCAGCAATTTTTCCACCGGTACAACTCTCCGAGACACTCAAGGTTTTTTTGTGAGCGTTTAAAAGTTGTGCGATTTGATCAACTAAGTTCGTTTCGTTTTCGAAACCAACCGCAATATCAACTAATAGATTGCATAGCTGATCCATTTGGGTATCCACTTCTTTTTTTATCGTATCTTTTTTAAAGCCCTTGGAAGAAAGCCTAAGTCGGACTCTACCTAAGGAAGGTAGATAAGCTAATTTAATATGATCTGGAAGGGCATCTGCCCATTTATAAATAATTTTAACAATTTCACTTTCACCTTTTCCAATGGTCAACAATGTCTTGTGGTAAATGAAAGGACAGTCAAATTTTTCTATAATTTTTGGAAGTACTTGTTTCTTCATTAAGTTTTTCATCTCGAATGGAATTCCAGGTAAGGATATAAACACTGTATTATCTTGCTCCGTCCACATACCCGGAGCAGTTCCAAAATCATTTTTTAATACAGTTGCTATGGATGGAACCAATGCTTGACGCAAATTCTCTGGAAGCGGTGGTTGATTGGTAAATTTCTTGTAAAGCTGTTTCACATGCTTTAAAACTTCTTTATTTTCAATCAACTCATCTTTAAAAAAATCACATAAAGTCACTTTAGTTATATCGTCCTTGGTAGGTCCTAAACCACCTGTAAGAATAACAATATCAACTCTTTTCTGCGCATTTGTCAATGCCTCTAAAATATGAAACCGATCATCTTGTATGGATGTAATTTGATATACTTGAACCCCAATTTTATTAAGTTCTTTGGAGATAAAAACAGAATTGGTGTCCACAATCTGTCCAATTAAAATCTCATCACCAATCGTTATTATTTCTGCTAACATTTATAAACTATAATTTTCTTTTAACTCTTTCAATACCATCTCAATTTTAACAACTACAAAATCCATATGTTCTTTTATAGTTGATTTTTTTTTTGAAGACTTGGTCCATGATTCGATAGCGACCAACATGGCTTTTAAATCTGGAGGAATTTCTTTTAAAAAAGTTCTGACAACAAGAACTATAAAATCTTGATCATTTTCTGCAAATTCAACTATTTTTTTTCAGAATAATTTTTTTTCATCATTTAACTTTTATAGAAAACATTTTATCTTCCTCTAAAAAACCCTCCAATACATCGTCAGCAAAAACTTTACCTACTCCTGAAGGAGTTCCTGTAAATATAATGTCACCAATTTTTAAGGTAAAGTATTTTGATATGTATTCGATTAAAGCATCTGTTTTCCAGAGCATCAAAGAGGTATTTCCATTCTGGACAACCTCTTTATTTCTTTTCAAACTAAATTTGATATCGTTTACGTTTGTAAAATTTGATTTAGGCATGAAATTACCAATGACTGCGGAACCATCAAATGCTTTAGCTTTTTCCCATGGCAAGCCTTTGTCTTTGAGATGAGACTGAAGGTCTCTGGCTGTAAAGTCAATACCTAGACCTATTTCGTCATAATATTTATGTGCATATTTTCGATCTATGTACTTCCCTATTCTATTGATTTTTACTAAAACTTCCACCTCGTAATGAATTTGATCAGAAAAATCGGGAATAAAAAAAGGTTGTTTTTTTAATAAAATTGCAGTGTCCGGTTTTAAAAACAAAATCGGGTTTTTAGGAACTGAATTTTTTAATTCTTCAACATGAGCTGCATAATTTCTACCTACACAAATTATTTTCATTTACCATTAAATTTTTGTTTTAACAAATCTAAATCATTGTCAGTAATGGGACCAAAATTTTTATTGTTGAGTCGTATCTTTAAATCTCGAAGTACTTTTTTTGTATAATTTGGGAAATCTGCATTTTGAATCCAACTAAAGTAGCCTGGCTCCGTTTTAAACAATCCTTCTACCTCTTTACCCTTATGCTTCCCGAATGTAATAATCTCTTTTCCTTCCTTATTATAACCGATAAAGCCAGCAAAATCAGCAAAGTTTTGGTGAGCACTAAATGTAGCGAGATAATCCATATCATTTTCTAAATCACCGTATTTATCTAACTGTGCCTTTAACACCTCATAAGTAGCCAGTGTGTCAGCCTCAGCGCTGTGTGCATTTGTTAGGTCTTTATTGCAGTAAAATTTGTAGGCCGCTTCCAAGGTTCGTTTTTCCATTTTATGAAAAATAGTTTGTACATCCACTGCTTGATTTTTTTTCAAATCAAAATCAATTTCTGCTCTCAACAGTTCTTCAGCTAATAAAGGAATGTCAAATCTATTAGAATTAAACCCACCTAGATCACTGTCTTTTATGAGTTCATAAACTTTAGGAGCTAAGATTTTAAAAGTAGGCTCATTCAATACCATTTCGTCAGAAATACCGTGAATTGCAGTAGTAACAGGGGGGATTTTCATTTCAGGATTAACACGCCAAGTAAAACTTTCTTTGTTTCCATTGGGAAAAACCTTTAGTATTGATATTTCTACAATACGATCTTTAGAAACGTTTATTCCAGTTGTTTCTAAATCAAAAAAGCAAATGGGTTTTTTTAATTTTAATTCCATTATGAATTTTTATACGAACAAAAATATTTAATACGGCTCTTGAAAATCAAAAAAAAAAAAAAAATGATTTTTTAAATTTCTCTGTTTGAATCCCAAGCCTCCAGGTAATCTGCTACTGCTTTTACAAACTGTCCTCCCAAAGCACCATTTATTACTCGATGGTCGTAGGAGTGAGATAGAAACATTTTATAACGAATTCCAATAAAATCACCTTCCGAAGTCTCTATAACTGCTGGAACTTTCCTGATGGCTCCTAAAGCTAATATTCCCACTTGTGGCTGATTGATGATTGGCGTACCCATAATGCTTCCAAACGTACCAACATTTGTTACGGTATAGGTACCACCTTGAATATCATCTGGTTTTAACTGACCAGCCCTCGCTCTTCGTGCTAAATCATTTACTGCTTTACTCATGCCTACCAAATTTAATTGATCTGCATTTTTGATGACCGGAACAATCAGGTTTCCGTCTGCTAAAGCAGCAGCCATTCCAAGATTGATATTTTTACGTTTGATAATTTTATCGCCATCTACTGAAATATTTAGCATCGGAAAATCTTTCAAAGCTTTAGCAACTGCTTCTAAAAAAATGGGAGTAAATGTTAAATTCTCTCCCTCACGTTTTATAAAATCGTCTTTTGCTTTTTTACGCCAATTCCATATTTTGGTTACATCGGCTTCTATAAATGATTGAACATGTGCTGAGGTTTGTACACTCTCTAACATATGATGGGCAATTAATTTGCCCATTCTAGACATTTCTATTATTTCATCTTCTCCATTTAATGAAACTGGAACTGCATTTGAAGATTTGGTAGGCTTAGTTGTTTTTATTGGTTCTGACTTTACAGGAGGTAAAGAACGATTTTCGACAAATTTTAAGATATCATTTTTTGTAACTCTACCATCTTTTCCTGATCCAACTACTGTATCCAATTCTTGCTGTGTTATATTTTCAGCAGCTGCAATATTTTTTACCAATGGTGAATAAAAACGATTCTCTGAACTTTGGACAGGAGTGGGAACACTTTCAGACAAAGGTGCTTCTACAGATGCAATTACGACATCCGTGGGGGGGTCAACTGTTTTTGATACTGGTACTGAAGGTGCCTCCACTCCATCTGTTGCTTCTATTTCAATAATAGCAATTGTTTGGCCAACTTGAATTACATCATCAATCTCAAAAAGTTTTTCAACTAAAACACCTGTAACTTCACTGGGAACCTCGCTATCTACTTTATCGGTTGCAATTTCTAATACAGCTTCATCCTCTTCAATAGAATCTCCAACTTCTTTAAGCCAACTTGTTAGTGTTGCTTCCGCAACACTTTCTCCCATTTTTGGTAACTTCAATTCAAATTTTGTCTTCATAGTATCTAAAAGAAGGTTTTTTCTTATACCGCAAAATTAGTTAAAATTTATATTTTTTAGGGAACCATTTGGCTAAAAAACAAGTGCAGCGCCATTTTCATCACTTTGATCGCTTCCTAAAATAAAATTACATCCAGGAGGTTTAATACGAAATTTATTATTAAACCCACTTAAACGTTTCATTATTGTAAATATTTGTGAATAAGTCATCTCATCTGCATCAAAAATAAAGCAACAGTTTGTCAATTCTTCATCCGAAAAAACATCCGTAGTAACGGGTTGTATCGTTGTTTTTAATTTTTCAGAAAGCCTTTTCGTCAAAATTAAATCCTTTGTAAATAAGTACGTTTTTTGGTTTTGACTTCTTTTATGTTCTTTACCTCTTGATGATCTTTTTATTCTTTTTGCTAAAAAAACTCCGATTTTTACGAGAGCATTAGCACCTATATTGGACTTGAAATGTTTTTGATAAAAAATAAACATTGCTCCATAAAAGCGATCAAAATAAGCAGCGTCTTTTTTAGTACTTTCCCCTTTATAATGAAGTATAGAAGTGGTTCCCAAATAATAATTACGATAGCCTGCTTTGGTTAATTTAAAAGATAAATCAATGTCTTCACCATACATAAAATAATCTTCATCAAAACCACCAACTTCCTGGTAAACAGTTTTTTTAATTACCATAAAAGCTCCTACTAGAACAGGTACTTGCCCACTTTCTAAAGGTTCTATCTCCGAAGCGTAATAACTGGTATTCCACCCTATTAGCTTCAGTAATGAAGCTTTTGGAGTAGGCAGATTACGCTTACTCTCTGGTAAAAAAAGCCCTTTCCCATCCATAAGATAGATGCCTAAAGCGCCCAAATTGTCTATGGATTTAATATAGTTTAGAGCTTTGATAAAAGTATCTTCTGCTACAGCAGTGTCTGGATTTAAAATACAAACGTATGCTCCTTTGGCAATTTTTACAGCCTGATTATTTGCTTTACTAAAACCATGATTCACTTTATTTTCCAACAAGGTAATTTCAGGAAATAACTCTTTGACCATTTGACAACTACCATCAGAGGAATTATTGTCAACAACGATAATTTCTGCATCAATTGTTTTTAAACTGCGCTGAACACTTAAAATACACTGCTCTAAAAAAAAGCGAACGTTATAATTTAATATGATAACTGATAGTTTCAACAATCTAATTTTTTAAAGAAGCTTCAAAGGGTATTCTGTTTACAATACTCCTTCCAAGAGTTACCTCATCCGCATATTCCAACTCATCGCCTACCGAAATCCCTCTCGCTATGGTGGTGGTAGTAATATTAAATTCCTCAATTTGTTTAAATATAAAAAAATTAGTAGTATCCCCTTCCATGGTTGAACTTAAGGCAAATACGAGCTCCTTTACGGTTCCAGATTTCACCTTATCGACTAAAGAAGAAATGTTTAATTCGCCTGGACCTATGCCGTCCATTGGTGATATTTTTCCTCCTAACACATGATATTGTCCTCGGTATTGGCTGGTGTTTTCTATGGCCATGACATCACGAATATCTTCAACTACACACACTAACTGTTTGTTTCGATTTAAATTACTACAAATTTCACAAATTTCTTTATCGGAAATATTATGACAGTTTTTACAAAAAATAACCTCATCGCGCATTTGCTGAAGGCTCTCTGAAAGTTTTTGAGTATGTGACTTGGGTTGTTTTAAAAGGTGCAAAACTAATCGAAGTGCAGTCCGCTTACCTATGCCAGGGAATTGGGCCATTTCGTTAACAGCATTTTCAAGAAGTTTTGATGAAAAATCCATTGAATAGTATCTTGGAGCAAGATAAAAAAAATGCTTTAGATAATACCTAGTATCGAAAGCATTCTAAAATAGAACACCTATTTTATTTTTTTATGAGCCTTTTTGTGATAGTTCCTATATCAGAATTGATCCTGATAAAATAAATACCACTGTTCAACTCAGAGATATCGATAGAATACGGTTGACTTATAGAAACATTAGGTTGGTATCTAACTAATTTCCCCAACTGATCATAGATTCTAAAATCTGCTTCAGCACCTTTTCTAAAATTTATGGTGACGCTATTTTTTACTGGATTTGGAAAAATTTCGACATCCGTGTCATTTAGCAAGGATGTTGTGTTTAATAAATGAGGCACGTATGGAGAAGCCCAAAGTCCTCTTCCATAGGTTCCTGCATAAATTTTTCCGTCTACAGAGTTAATTTCTAATTCATTGATAATAACATTAGGTAAGTTCGTGCTATAAGGCTGCCACTCATTAAAGGTATTGTCAATGTAAAAAATTCCATAATCCATTCCTAAATACAATCCGTCTTCACCATTATTGTCCCAAACTAAGGCCAATGAACTAAAACCGGGTAAATTAAATTTATAATTTAACCAAGACAAACCCCCATCTTCAGAAACAAATACTTTAGAATTTGATGTAGTTGCTACTGCTATTTTTTCTGGATTGGTTGGGTGAATGGCTATAGAATTTATAGATCCTCCTGGACTTGGAAGCTGTAACCAATCGGTCGCTCCTCCATCTTCAGTTTTAAACAATAAACCTCCTCTAGAAGCATAAATAAACAGGTTATTTGAGTTCGCAATTTTTAATTGATTCAAGTTTCCACCTAATTCTTGAGAAATTGCAGTCCAATTATTTCCTGAAGCTACCGATTTGTAAACGCGGTTCAACCCGATATATATAACATCGGTTAGCATTGGATCCTGTTCGAACGGAGTTACCCAATTTCCTTGTGATGGAGTTGAAATACCACTTGTGGTTTGTCCTCCATTAAAGGTTCTATATACGCCCCCAAATTGAATCATTCCAAACATTTTACTTGAGTTGTCTTTATCGATAAAACCTTCCATGCCGTCTGCGCCAATCCAATCTTTCCATCCTTCTGCTTCTGAGTAGAAAGAAGACCCATTGTCTTGTGATCCGGCGGTGATAATAACCTCTGGAGTTTGAGTTATTCCTATTTTGTATAATTGCCTTATCCCTAAACCGGCAGTTAAATCTTCATAATATTCTGCGGTTACATTCGCCGTATCTTCGGCTTTAAAAATACCCCCATCAGTTCCAGCAAATAAGGTAGTTCCATTGAATAATAATAAATCTACATCGGCATGACAATAACCTATATTAGCATTTTCTGCATTTCCAGGAACCCAATCTGAGGTACAAGAAAAATTTTCGCCGCCATCGGTCGATTTCCAAGTTAAAACTCCTGCAATGTGTACTTCATTTGCATCCTCAGGGTTTACTGCAATATCCATATCACGAGGCGCTTGACCCCCACTATCAAATCCTGCTGTATCATAGCCAAAATAATTTCTGCCCTCATGATCTAACTCCGAAAAAGTAAAGCCTGCATTAACGGACTTATAGATACCTCCAAAACTTCCACCGGAAGCTTCTAAAACATAGATCACGTTTTCGTCGTTGGGAGAAATACCAATCATTTTAGGAGCGCTCTCAAAGGTAACATTGGTACTAAAACTCTCACCTCCATTATACGATACGTGAAAGTTGGTTCCTGTGGCATACACCACATTTGGATTGTTGGGTTTAAACTCTATATCATACCCTTGAGAATCGGTAACCGCTGCAACCCAATTTAACCCTCCGTCTGAAGACTTTCGTATTCCACCATTTTGAGAGGTTGCAAAAACAATGGAGGGATCTGTTGGGTGGATAAGAATTTTATTGACACTAGAACTTCCCATATCTCCTAACAAGTTCCAAGTAGCACCTGCGTCTAAGGAATGATAAATAAGTCCATTGGTAGATCCAAAAAAATAATGATTTGAATTTGTTGGATGTATTGTTACAGAATAAACTCGAAGATTAGAAAAATAATCTCCCAAAGGCATCCAGTTCTCGCCTCCATCTATGGTTTTCCATACTCCACCGGTATTGGCCCCAACAATCATGTGATCACTGTTGTTTTGATCAATTGCAATTCCAGTGATTCTTCCAACTCCCGGATTCCAACTAGTGGTTGCATTCCAGTCTTGAGGACCCAATTCATCCCAATTGTCCGTTAGGGATTGTCTTGTTGCCGAAGATGTATTGAGATAAGCATTGTAATTTTCAATTTCTGCTAAGACCGCTTCCGTTTTAGGTAAATAACCCGCTTCATTCATCAATCTTTTGGCATTGTACTCCCACCTTTTAAACTGAACATAACCAGATCCTTTTCCCTGATCACGTTCTGCAAAATAAGCCTCTCCATTGTCAATAATTTCCTGAACGGTATAGGTTTCGGACTCCATCATTTTTAAATACTCCTGTGAATAGTTATTTTGAATTCCGGCAAGTAATATCGTGATGAGGATGATTATTCTTTTCATAATTTATTTCTATTTTCAGTATAAAATTACAAATTTTCTAGGATTAAAATTTAAGATTTAAATTATTTAACAATCTTTGTATTTTTACAAAAAAAACATGCAGCCCACTCAAATTATTTTATTGATTGCCATTTATTTTGGGGTATTGATTCTTATTTCCTATTTAACAGGGAAAGAGGATACGAACGAAGCTTTTTTCAAAGCAAACAAATCTGCACCCTGGTATTTAGTGGCTTTTGGAATGATTGGCGCTTCCTTATCTGGAGTGACTTTTATTTCAGTTCCAGGATTAGTAGAAGGGCAACAATTTGGGTACCTTCAAGGTGTTCTTGGTTTTTTTGTTGGTTATTTAATTGTTCTGTTGGTTTTAATTCCTCTATACTACCAACTAAATGTTACTTCGATTTATCAATATTTAGAGGATCGTTTTGGGAAAACTAGTTACAAAACAGGCGCTTTTTTCTTTTTAATTTCTCGTGTTACGGGTGCCTCATTTAGACTTTATCTCGTTGCGCTAGCCATGCAGTATATTGTTTTTGAAAGTCTAGGTGTTCCATTTTGGGTTACAGTGGTACTCTCTATATTGTTAATTTGGTTATACACCAACAAGGGAGGGATCAAAACCATCATTTGGACAGATACTTTACAGACCTTAGCCATGCTTACTTCAGTTAGTGTGGCGGTAATTTTAATATTAAACAAACTAGATTGGACTTTAGCAGAAACGTTTGCCAAAGAAACGTTTAAAAATAAAAGTAAAATTTTCTTTTTTGAGGATGTGAATAGCAGTATTTATTTTTGGAAATATTTTATTGGAGGTATTTTTATTACCATCGCGATGACCGGTTTAGATCAAGATATGATGCAAAAAAACTTAACCTGTAAAAATGTAAAAGAGTCTAAAAAGAATATGCTCTTCATGTCTATTTTATTGGTCATAGTAAATGTCATTTTCTTAACTCTTGGGGCATTGTTATTTATCTATGCAGAACAATTTGGCGTTGCTATTCCAGAACTTAATGGCGTTACTCGAACCGATTTGTTATTTCCAGAAATAGCAATGAATCAGGGCCTTGGAAAAGGACTAGCGATCACCTTTATTATAGGACTAATTGCCGCTGCCTACAGTAGTGCTGACAGTGCTTTAACATCGCTGACTACTTCTTTCTCTGTAGATTTTTGCAATATAGAACACCGACCTATTAAAGCCCAAAAGCCATTGCGTAAAAAAATACATGTAGGAGTTTCCATAGCACTTATGGTAGTCGTTATCATTTTTAATTCACTCGAAGGTAGTGTTGTGAGCAATCTTTTTAAGTTTGCCACGTTTACCTATGGCCCATTACTTGGGTTATTCACCTTTGGAATAGTAACCAAAAAAACTATTCATGATAAATATACTTGGATTGTAGCTTTAATAGCTATTTTATTAACCTATTTTATTACGTTAACTCCCTCGTATTTTCCAAATAGTTTTATCGGAAATTACAACTTTCACTGGGAAATACTACCAATTAATGGTTTTATAACCTTTTTAGGATTATTAATGGTTTCTAAAAAGCAACCTACTAGTATTGATTCGTAGAAAGTAATACTAAGGTACAAGTCTCTTCGTAGTGGATACCCTGTTTTTTTAACTGTTGATAAAATTCAGGGTTTTCGGTTCCGGGATTAAATAATACTCTAGCGGGATTTAATGATAAAATATAGTGATAATATGCTGCTTGCCTTTTGGCGTTTAGGTAAAGGCTAATGGTATCTATATCTTTATACAGTTGCATTTCGATGGTAATAGGCACTCCTGCAACGGTTCCAACTTTTAGACCCATCGCTTTTACCTCATGATCATGACGTACCAATTTATGAACTGCAATATTGGAATAGCGCAAAGGATTTAAACTGGCACCAATAACGAGTGTTTTTTTCATTCAGTATATGTTAAAGTTACCACCTAATAATTACACTTCCCCAGGTAAATCCACTTCCGAAGGCTGCTAATACTAATAAATCTCCTTGATTTATTTTTCCTTTTTCATGGGCTTCTGTAAGTGCAATAATGATGGATGCGGCTGTTGTATTCCCATATTTTTGAATGTTGTTGTACACCTGGTCGTCTCGTAAGCTAAATTTTTTCTGAACAAATTGAGAGATTCTTAAATTAGCCTGATGAGGAATTAACATATCGATATCTGAAGGCGATAAGCCATTGGTTTGTAGACCTTCCATAATTACCTCCGAAAAACGAACCACTGCGTTTTTAAATACAAACGTTCCGTTCATATAGGGATAGTAGGAAAGGTCGTCTGGATTGTTTAAAATTTCGGGCACCCAATGGGCAATACTTGGACCTTCAACTGTTAACTCTCTAGCATGTTTTCCTTCGCTATGCAGGTGTGTAGAAAGAATTCCTCTTTCTGGATCGTCACTTCTATTTAGTATCGCCGCTCCAGCACCGTCTCCAAAGATTACAGAAACTCCCCTTCCACGGGTGGTCACATCCAAACCTCCTGAGTGAAATTCGGAACCAATGACTAAAATGTTTTGATACATTCCAGTTTTTATGAACTGATCAGCAACCGACAGCGCATAGACAAAACCAGAACATTGATTACGAACATCTAAGGCACCTATGGTAGGCAAACCTAACATTTCCTGTATTTGAACACCACATCCTGGAAAATACATATCTGGGCTTAGCGTTGCAAAAATGATAAAATCAATTTCATCCTTATCAATTCCAGCTTTTTCTATAGCAATGTTAGCAGCTTTTGCTCCCATTGATGCCGAAGTCTCGGGACTTCCATTTTCAATCCATCTGCGCTCTTTTATTCCTGTTCTTTCTTGAATCCATTCGTCATTGGTATCCATTAACTTAGAAAGATCGTCGTTGGTCACGATGTTGTCTGGAACAAAATGTCCCAATCCTGATATTCTTGAAGTATACATTTTAAAATTATTAATACCACTCTCATTAGTTTGAGAACGGGAGTTTAAATATACCTATTAACTAAATAACGAAGTAATAATTAACGACTATATATTATGCTTGCATAGTAAAATCATCCATTCTTGTCAACTTGTCAGTAAATAAAGATTGGTATTTTTTTTGACTACTAATAATTATAATTTTAAAATCAAATAAAATGAGTAAAGGAACTATTAACGTATCGGTTGAAAATATTTTCCCGCTAATTAAGAAGTTTTTATATAGTGATCACGAAATATTTTTACGTGAACTAATTTCAAATGCTACAGACGCAACGGTCAAGCTAAAATATCTAACCAACATTGGAGAAGCCAAAGTAGAATATGGCAATCCAATGATTGAAATAAAAATTGATAAAGAAAATAAGAAGCTTCATATCATCGATCAAGGTATTGGTATGACTAAAGATGAAATTGAAAAATACATCAATGAAATTGCTTTTTCTGGTGCAGAAGAATTTTTAGAAAAATACAAAGACGAATCTGGAGATGATAAAGGAATTATTGGGCATTTTGGCTTAGGTTTTTATTCAGCCTTCATGGTTGCTGATAAAGTAGAAATTATATCCAAGAGTTTCAAAGAAGAGCC
>SGZC01000079.1 GCA_004213605.1 Flavobacteriales bacterium | reverse complement strand
TCCACAAATTTATAATGGCGGTGGAGTCGCTTTAGGTGATTTAAATAATGATGGTTTACCTGATATTTATTTAGCTGGAAATGGATCAAAAGATAAAATTTATTTTAACATAGGTGATTTTAAGTTCAAGGATGTAACAGAAGAATCTGGAATTTCAAAAGAAAATTACGGTTGGTCATTTGGCGTGAATATGGTCGACATCAATGCTGACGGCTTTCTAGATATCTATGTTTGTAAAGCAGGACCTTACAGTGAAGAAAAATATTTAAGAAATAGATTGTTTATAAATAATGGGGATGGAACCTTTAAAGAGGAAGCAGGAAAATATGGATTAAACAGCACAGAATTCAGTGTACAATCTGCTTTTTTTGATTATGATTTAGATGGTGATTTAGACCTTTACCTAGCCAACCATCCTCCTACTGAAAAAAGAAATGGAAAAGCTAAAAACTTAAAAAAGTTAGCAGCAGAAGTTAATAAAGGGATTCTGATGACCGACCGTTTTTATGAAAATATCGACGGAAAATTTGTAGAAAAAACTAAAGCAGCTAATTTATCTAATTTTGGATATAAGAATAGTGTTAGTGTTGGAGATTTTAACAAAGATGGTTTCCCCGATCTCTATATTTGTTCAGATTATATGCTTCCGGATTTATTGTACCTAAATAATGGCAATAAAACATTTACCAATAAAGCTGAACCAAATTTAAAACATATTACCTACTTCAGTATGGGAAGTGAGGTTACCGACGTAAACAATGACGGAAATTTAGATATTTATGTTACAGATATGACACCTAACGATCATGTCAAATCTAAAGTTTTTATGGCATCCATGGATTCAAATAAATTTAACGCACTTGTTAGTTCTGGGTTTCACTATCAATACATGTTAAATACTTTACAAATTAATAATGGAGATGCTTCATTCAGTGATATTGGGCAATATGCTGGAATTGATAAAACAGATTGGAGTTGGGCTCCTCTATTTTTTGATATAGATTTAGATGGTAATAAAGATTTGTTTATCACCAATGGTATTAAAGAAAATTTGAACGATAATGATATCAAGGAAAAAGTGTATGCAAAGGAAAAAACAATTAATAGAAAACTAACATTAGATGAATATTTAGAAGTGGTAACTTCTGTTATCACTCCGAACGAAATTTATAAAAATGAAGGCGAAGAACATTTTAAAAATGTTTCAAAAAATTGGATTGATTTTAGAGAATTTAATTCCAACGGAGCTGCTTACGCAGATTTAGATAATGATGGAGATTTGGATTTAGTTATGAATAATATGGATGCACCTGCTGCTATATTTGAAAATAAAAGTGAAGAAAAATCAATTGGAAACACCATCGTTATTAATTTAAAAGGGCCCGATAAAAATCCTTTTGGAATTGGAACAAAAATTTCATTACCATTTGAAAATCATACCGTTTATCACGAACACTATCCGGCGAGAGGATACCTTTCTTCCATGGGTTACAAAATAGTTTTAGGGATTGGAGAAGCACAAAGAATACCCAAAATGATTATTGAATGGCCAGACAGATCGACTTCAACTTTTGATAATCTCGAAGTCAATAAAGAATATGAAATTGGATATGGTGAGGTTTATAAATCTAACTCTAAAACCTCCACGCCTCAAAGTATTTTTACAGAAAAAATAGCTTCTGATAATTATCAAATAACCTACGTGCATACCGAAGACGAGATTAATGATTTTAAAAAACAAGTTCTTCTTCCCTACTCACAATCCCAAAATGGCCCCTTTATAGACAAAGCAGATGTCAATAATGATGGTTTAACCGATTTTTATGTAGGAGGTGCTGCAGGACAAGCTGGAGAGCTTTATATTCAAACAAAAAATGGGAAATTTAACCTTGATACGAATTCTATCTGGGAGTTTGATAAGGCTTTTGAAGATTTAGGGGTTTTATTTTTTGATTATGATCAAGATGGAGACAGCGATTTATATATAACCAGCGGGGGTGCTGCCTTTGACGAAAACAATTCTAACTACCAAGACAGACTTTACAATAATGATGGTAATGGAAAATTTTCAAGATCTACTAATATCCCAAAAAACAATACTAGTAACCAAACAGTAATTGCCAACGATATAGATGGCGACGGAGATTTAGATTTGTTTATTGGAGCTCGAGTAATTCCCGACAAATATCCATACTCTCCTAAGTCACAGCTTTTGATCAATGATAATGGAATATTTATTGATCAAACAAAACAACTAGCTCCAGATTTATTAACAGCTGGATTGGTTACCGATGCCATATTTTCAGATTACGATATGGATGGAGATAAAGATCTAATTGTAACCGCTGAGTGGAGCCCTATTAAAATATACAATAATAATAATGGTTATTTTGAATATGCCAAGTTAGATATATTGAAGGGTACCGAAGGGATATGGTTTAGTGTTGAAGCGTTGGATATAGATAATGATGGTGATGAGGATTACTTGTTTGGAAATCTAGGTCTCAATTCTAAATTTAAAGCAAGTACTAAAAAACCGTTACACCTTTTTTGTGATGATTTTGATAAAAACGGGACTTTTGATATTGTTTTTTCAAAAGATTATAAGGGAGAATTAGTCCCTATGAGAGGAAGACAGTGCTCCTCAGAACAAATGCCTTTTATTGCAGAAAAATTTAAAAACTTTATCTCTTTTGCAGAAGCCAATCTTCAAGATATTATGGGGGAAGACAAACTAGCCAATGCCCTGCATTATGAAATCAAAACTCTTAGTAGTATATGTTTACTGAATGAAGGAAATGGAAATTTTAAAGAAATACCATTGCCAAGACAAGCTCAGTTTTCACCAATCATGGACTTTTTAAGTGCCGACATAAATCAAGATCAAAATCCTGAAATTATCGCTATTGGAAATCTATATGCAACCGAAGTAGAAACTACTCGTTATGATGCCTCTATTGGCACCGTACTAAAATATAATACTCGTAACAAAAGCTTTGAGGTTTTAAAAAACGCTACAACTGGAATTATTATTCATGGAGATTCTAAGAATTCAGAACTAATTGATATAGATGATCATAAGGTACTAGTAGTTACAAACAACGACGGACCGTTATCTATGTTTAAAATCAACAATTAAAATAATGAAAAAAACACTTTTATATTTTGGTGTACTATTAAGTAACTTATGGGGTACTGCCCAAGATAACTATCAGTTTACCGATCTAATTAACATTGATTCGACACCTGTAATTAGTCAAGGAAATACAGGGACTTGTTGGAGTTTTTCAACTTCTTCATTTATAGAGTCCGAAATTATTAGACTTACGGGTGAGTATGTCAATATTTCTGAAATGTATAATGTACGAAATACGTATCCAGTAAAGGCTAGTAATTATATTTATAGGCAGGGAAAAGCCCAATTCAGCGAAGGTGGTTTAGCACATGATGTTTTAAATAGCATTAGAGATTATGGCCTGGTACCTGCTGAGGTGTATAGCGGTTTACTAGGAGGTAAAACAAAACACAATCATTCAGAAATGGCATCTATCTTATCTTCAATGCTAGATACCTATATCAAAAATCCAGGAAAAACATTAGATCCAAAATGGAAAGAAGCTTTTAATTCTATTTTAGATGTGTATCTTGGAAAAAATATTACTGAATTTTATTATCATAACAAAAAATATACTCCGCAACAATTTGCAGAGGCATACAGTATCCAACCTGAGGACTACATAAATATTACCTCGTTCAGTCATGAGCCATTCTACAGTGAATTTATTTTAAATATTCCCGATAATTTTAGTAATGGTAGTTTTTTTAACTTACCTATAGAAGAGCTCGTTTATACTATAGATCATGCTCTAAAGGAAGGTTTTACTATTGGAATTGATTGTGATGTTAGTGAAAAAACGTTTTCATCAAAGAATGGAATAGCTGTTGTTCCTGAAAAAGAATCAAATAACCTAGAAGCACTTCACAGTATTTATCCTGAAAAAGAAATTACTCAAGAATATCGTCAACAGGAATTTGAAAATTACAATACTACTGATGATCACCTTATGCATATTACAGGTAAAGTTGAAGACCAAAAAGGGAATAATTATTATAAGGTTAAAAATAGTTGGGGTTCTGATGAAAAAACAACAAAATATGGAGGCTATATTTATTTTAGTGATGCCTATATACGGTTAAAAACTATCAGTATCACCTTGCATAAAGATGGGGTTCCCAGAAAAATCTTAAAAAAATTAAATCAACACAAAACAGTTGAAAATTGAAAATACTAGTAGTTGGAGGAACAGGTCTAATTGGTTCTCATTTAAAGAATCGATTACGCGAAGAAGGAGTTACAGTTAACCTACTAAGTAGGAAAAAAAGTAAAGAAAATAATGTTTTCTTATGGGATATTAAGAATAATTATATTGATCTTAAAGCTTTTAAAGAGGTGTCTGGAATTATCAATTTAACAGGTGCCAATATTGCTAAAGGTAAATGGACAAGTAAAAGAAAAAGAATTCTTTATGACAGTCGCATTCTTTCAACAAGATTTCTTTTTGAAACCGTGAAAAAAAACAATATTATAATTGATTTTTTTATAAGCTCTTCTGCTATAGGTTATTATGGTACAAAAAAATCGTCTCTTATTTTTAAAGAAGACGACAGGTGTGGAATTGATTTTCTAGCTAAACTTTGCGTTGATTGGGAAAAAGAAGCTCAACGTTTTAAAGAATTAAATATTCGTACAGTTTTAATAAGGACAGGAATTGTACTGACTAAATATCAAGGTGCTTTAGAAAAAATTAAACTACCTATAAAATTTGGAATATTACCATTAATTGGAACAGGAAAACAATCGTTTCCCTGGATACATATAGACGATCTGATTGCTATTATTATCAATTCAATTAACAACAAAAAATATATAGGTCCGTACAATGCTGTCGCCCCAATACCTTATACGTCATATTTAGAGCTAAATACAAAAATTGCTGAACTACTGGACAAGCGAGTGATAAGAGTAAAAATTCCTACTATTTTATTGAATTTCGCTTTTGGAAAACTCTCCGAAACCTTGACTAATGGAAATCAAATAGCGGCTGATAAATTAATCGCCATTGGATTTAATTTTAAATATAAAAAATTAGATAGTGCATTGTCGAATCTGTTAGTAAAAAACTAATACGATTTTATTTTACTCTTTTAAATTTAAATAAACTTAATATCCATCTTGGTAATGGGTGGTTGCCACGTTTACGGAAGTCGATGTTCCAACCTATTTTTTTAATAAGAGGTATTTTGTGAGTTTCCACAAATTCAATTAAGGTCCCTTCGGGTGCTTGAATATAGGCAAAATTTCCTCCTGCATCACCCATATCAAAAGTATCCATTGCTTTTGCACTGTCAACTGTAAAGGGAAAACCTAAGTGTTTTGCTTTTTCTCTTAAAGTATCCATATCATTAATATCAAAACATAAATGGATAAATCCTGGGTCTCCCCAGATTCGACCCTCATAAATATCCCTTGATTTCCGATTTAAAACTTGAATTAATTCTATCTCAGATTTTCCAAAAAGGGGACTAAATGCACCATGTTTGATATCTGAATGTCTTAATAAAACTCTCCGAAATTCTTTATCACCACCTGGAATGGATTTATAATCGTTAAAAATTCCTGTTTGATCATAAACAACTTCATTATATCCTAAAATATCTCGATATACTACTAAGCTTTCATCGATACTGCTTACTCCTATTATGGATCCGAAAACACCTCCATTAACGGCTTTTTCTTTTTTAAAGACTTCAGAATGTTCTTTAATCTCCCAAATATTATTGTAGATATCTTTTAAAAAAAAATGTTTATTACCATTGGGGTCTAAAGTGATTTCACCTAATATGTTTAAGCCAGCCGCCGCGTATTGTTGATATGCAATTTCTGAATTCTGACATTTTAGGACTCCAATATTAATTCCTAAATCTCCTAATTGAATTTCAAAATCGATAGGTTTTGGATTTTTACCTGTATGTTTCCAAATTTCGAAGCCACCTCCTCCCTCAAGATTCAAAGCTAAAATAGCATGTCTTTTTCTAGGTTTTCCATCGGTGTGTGCTAGCATCAATTCAGCAACGGCTTCTTCATCAAACATTAGAATATCCATAGAAAAAAATCTTCGATACCAATTCCAAGCTTCCTCAATATCTGTAACTCCAACTCCCAGTTGTTGTATTCCGTTAATCTTCATAGTTTTTTAAAAAGGCTTAATTTTAGTTGACAAATAATAATATAATCTTGGCAAAAATCTGCGTATATAAACCATTATAATTTCCTTACCTCCCACTAAAATTTCTTTTTTCTCTTTTTCTAGATTATGAATAATTATTTTTACTGTACTTTCAGCCGTTTTACCTTTATCTTGACCTGGGTCCATTACATTGTATGAGTTCCCTTCTTTATCGATAGCATTTTTTGAAATATTAGTTTTAATTCTTCCAGGTATAATCATTGACACGATCATACCATTTTCCTTATTTTCTGATCTTAAACTCTCAAAAAAACCATGTAATGCATGTTTAGTAGCAGCATAAGAAGACCGATATGGAAATCCAAATTTACCAACTATACTAGTAGTTACTCCTATTTGTGATATTCGATTTTTCAACAAAATTGGTAATATTTTTTTTGTAAGCGCTATCGTTCCAAAAAAATTAACTTCAAATATCTTACGATCTACAGTCAACTTAGTCTCACTTGCAATAGAACGTTGGCTAATACCTCCAAAATGATACAATCCATCTATATTTAATTTTTTATCGATAACACTATTAGCAGCGAGATCAATACTTTTTTCATCTGCAAGATCAAAGGGAATCACTAGCGTTGAACTACCATTTACATTGCAAATTTTTGAGACTTCTTCTAACGATTCTTCGTTTCTAGCAGAAAGTATTAATTGGCATTTTTTTTTAGATAATTCAATAGCGAAGGCTCTCCCAATTCCTGAGGAAGCACCAGTCACCCATAATGTTTTATTATTAAAATTCACCTACAATAGTGTTGATATGTTTACGAAGATAGGCGTTATATGATGTCAAAAAAAATATGTCTTAAAGTTATTTAAAAGATAAAATTACACCAATTCTATACCATTCTCTTTAAAAAGTATTAAACGGTCTTTATAAAGACTACCAACTGCTTTTTTAAAACTTTTTTTACTTAATCCAAGTAATTCTTTAATAGTTTCTGGTGAAGATTTATCATTTATTGACAAAAATCCTCCAGCGGTTTTAAGTTCGTCCAAAATATATTGAGCGTTTGGCTCAATACTCCGATAACCTTGCTGTTGAAGAACAACATCT
>SGZC01000078.1 GCA_004213605.1 Flavobacteriales bacterium | reverse complement strand
TATCTTTAGGCAAGTTATTTACCTTTAGAGTTACAGATTGCTCATTCTGCTGCTGAACTGTAGTACTCCCCTGTAATCGTTCTCTTTCAATTCCTGGAGGTAATACATACCTCCCTTCATTTTGCTCTATATTAACAACTCCAACTTCAAAATCATTCAAATCTGCTTGGGTTAATGGTTGGTCTGGAGTTATATCAGGATCTAGCGTCCTCGTATATCGCCTCCAATCACCTCGAACTAGATCTAACTCACCAAAACGAAGGATTACTGGCATTTTAAAATTAGTCATAAACATTCTAATAAAACGTATACTATTAAAATCTGATATATTGTTTATTGGTGTACCACTCCTAACTGGAATCCTAAATTGATACCATGTAGCTGTTTGACTTTGTCCATTTTTAAGAGTGACTGGTTTTTCTTTTTTATCAACAATAAAATTTTGACCAACTACTAAATCTGAACTATTTAGTGAAACTTTGTATTCAAAATAACTTTCAACAGTATTCATGGTTTGATCTTTATTTATATCCTCTACATCTGGATATGTTGTTGCTGATGTTGGATAAGATTCTGATGACTGGTTTAATGTAGGTGAATTCCCTTGGGTATTATTAAATAGTTTATATCTGGATATTATAGAAGCGTCTATATCATCATAATTACCGCCTCTATAATACTTATAATTATCTGATGCAGGGTCATCTAATCCTGCCAATGCAGGAAATAAATCTCTTTCCTCTTCATCTGTTAAGCCGTCTAAACCTATATCCTGTCTGTTTCTAGAAGTACCATCTTCATCAAAAGCATAAATAATTGAAGGATTAGTTGGTACTTTCCCCCAAATTGTTGTTGTTGTATTTGTCGTTAAATCATCTTTTGGTAATCCATTTTCGTATAATTTTCGATTGTCCTTTAAGATATCCTCAGAAATATTTCCTAAGTTGATATATAAATCTCCGATTTGATTCTGAGGATCTTGCGGGTTTATATCTTCTGACAAGCCTTCATCATTTGTTATAGAATAGTTCTTGTATGGGTCCATCATCCAAAACTGAACATACTCTACATTTGCTTGTTCAAAATTATTTGTTGTTAGAGGTCGCATAATCCCTGCCCAACGATCTTCTGGATTTTCAAGTTTTGACGGATTTGTAATGTCTGTGGGTTGTTCAAAATTGTATGGCCCCCGTTCACTTGGGAAATAAGCTAAATCTAAAGTTCTTACTAGGGTCTGTTGTGTAACATCTAATTCTTGATTTGGAAATAACTCATCAAAATTAATTTGCCTAGTTTCTGCTCTAGAAAGTGCATCTGCATCGATATTATCGGGGGTATCTCCTGCTCCATAGAAAATTGGATCTATGGTATACCATGCTAATCGAGCTCTTTGATAATTGTAACTTATATTGTTACTCAAGTTCCCATTAAATTCTGGGAAAGAGGGAGTGTCTGGTGTACTAGCAGTATACCATTGTAGTGGGGTTAATAAGCTTATTGGAATTTGAGAGGCCTCAAAATCATCTATATAAGATGTTGCTGCACCTGTTACATCGATACCTTTTGGTGATCCCGGGATTAAATATGCCATATCAGCTCTCATAGATAAATTTGATGATGCATCAGTATCAACAAAAGGTAATTTGTTTACTATTTTAGTGAATAAAGGCATTTCAGTTGAGAAATCTAAATTCATACCAAGCATAGTATTATTTATTGGTTCACCTCCAGAATTTACTTTAGGTGTTAAAGGTCTTTCATTCACATTTAAAATAGTTGCTCCTAAAATGAAATTATCATTAAAATTATGCTCAACATCAACTCCCATAAAAGTTTTTCTTTGCTGGTTAAATACAGCATTATTTTCTGTTGAAACGTTAATAGGTATTCCTGATGATTGAAGTCCTGGATCTAATATCTGAACACGTCCTGCCATGTAGTCAACTACATAATCAATTCCTTCTACTAGCTGTCTTCCTCCAGCAGTTACCGTTACGGAACCTCTCGGAACATTATATGCGTTTAAAGGAATTCCTCCACTATTTTCTGATTTAAAATATCCTTTAAGGAAAAATTTATCTTTATTTTGATTGTTGTTTTTTACATTAATTTTTGTGTCTAAATATAGTTCTTGAAAACCAAACGTATCAAAATCTGATGTATTTGGGTCAAATCCAATATCTTCTGTATTGTTTGAATCAATAATTAAATTATTCCCAAAAGGTTCTGGTGATGGGAAAATAATATATCCGTTTTGTGAATTAACAGTGGTTCCTTCTATATAATCAAAATATCCATCTGGTGATCTAAATTGCGTTTGATCTAATCTATCTAAATTCATTACTTGCAATAAAGGAATATTAGATATTGATTCGTTTTGCCCATTTAGAATGACTTGTGAATCTGCATTTTGTAATGTATTTGATGCAATTCCTGTTTCATCATCTCTGAATTGAATTTCAAAACGAAAACCATCTTGAGTTAAGGGCGATGCTCCAAGTGCGTATACATTTTTCATCATTAAATTCCATGTAGGAAATGCTTCTTCTATACCATTAATGGTTCTTTTAGTAGTTAAAATTTCACTTCTTAATAATTTTACTGCTAAATTATCTGGTGCTTTAATTCCGTCATTTGAAAGTTCACCAACTTTAAAAGATGTTTCACCACTTGAAGAACCAATTACAGTATATTCATAAGCAACAGCTAAAACTTCTCCGTCATTTAATCTTCTATTTAACGAAATAAAACCTAATTGAGGATTAAGAGTATATTCATTTGGTTGCAATTTCCTTGCATTTTGTAATAAACTATAGTCAGACCCTTGACTCATTCCATAAGTCCCAGAAAGATAATCATCAACAGTTGCTATATCTCTTATTTGTGTACTTGATAAAGCAGCAGAAATATTATTAGATGCATTGGTAGGTATCGCAATACCGTTTACATTAGGAGCTGATAGAGAAGGGGTTATCAATCCGTCTATGCTTACATAATTTTCTGATGATGGTTCTGCAATATCAGCTAAAGCAACAATACTTCTAAAATCCTCTACGGAAGCATTTCTATTGGTAATCCAAACTTCGATTCTTGTTATGTTGATAGGACTACTTATAAGTGGGTAATCTTGTAATGATTTAGAATAATTTTCTCTAAAATATTGTGATAAAAAAAAGTGTCTATCATTATCGTAATCTGTAGCTCTTAATTCAAATTCTTGAATAGAAGAGCCTCCTTCAGCAGTAACAGATGTACTTTCAGAATTTTGTTGAGAAAAAACAGCTGTAATATTGGTTTTCCCAAATTGAAGTTTTGTCTTTAATCCAAATAAACTTTGCGCACCATTAATTAAAGAGTTTTTTATTGGCATTGAAATATTTCCTGCTTCTATTCCCTGAATAATTCCGTCTTCACCATACTCTGCGTCAGAAATTGATGGAGGTATAAATTCTACTCTTATTAAATTTTGAAAATCAAATGTCGATTGTGTGTCGTAATTAGCTGTTAACTTTAATCTTTTCCCAACTTCAGCTTGAATCCCAGCATTAATTTGCTGATCAAAATCAAAAGTAAAACTACTTCTATTTTGTTCTGATAATTGAGGGTTTTCAGTGTTTTGATAAATGAAACCTAACTTTAAATTGATATTCCCTGTAGGTGTTATTTTAATTTCATTACCGCCAAAAATAGTTTTAAAAAGCTTAGAATTTACGTAATAAGACGGTAATAAGTCTTTTTTGTCTGAAGCGTTTTTACTCTTCTCGGCAGCTACTTTACTTTTAAAGTACTCCAACATATCTCTTCTTAATCGATATTTTTCATACTCTTCGGGAGTCATGAAAATAGGAGTTTTAATATAATAATCCCCAACTTTTTCAACAAAAACATATTTATTGAGAACTTTATCAAAAATCACTTCTATTTTAGAGGGATAATTTAACATCATCTTCCCTGTTTGTAAATGATTAAAATTATATTTTAACCTAGTAGTATCTTGTTTGATAAGAATAGAATCATTTTTTTGAGAGTTTTTTTGAGCCAATACAAATGTATTTGCAAAACCTGCAAAAATTAAAAAAAATACAATTTGTCTTTTAACCTGATTCAATTGATTACAAATTCTTTAGTGCTTTTTTGATTAGCAATTCTACTGTTTCATTTGGAGATTCTTTAAGAATTGTAACAATTATTTTTTCTGATTGCTTTCTGTTGAATCCTAAAACTTCCAATGCAGATAACGCTTCTTCTTTGTTAGTATTGTTTACACTAAGTGAAACTTCGTCAATATTAAATGTTTTTAAAATTTTATCCTTTAAATCTACAATAACACGTTGTGCTGTTTTAGCTCCAATACCTTTAACAGATTGAATTAAAGCGACATTTTCTGTAGCTATAGCATTTTGAACCTCTTCTGAACTCATTGATGACAACATTGTTCTTGCAATACTTGGCCCTACTCCTGATACAGATATTAGTAATTTAAACACTTCTCTTTCTGTCTTGCTAAAAAACCCAAAAAGTGTATGAGCATCTTCTCTTATAGATAAATATGTGAATAAACAAACATTCCCGTCATCTGGAAGCATTGAAAAAGTTTGTAAGGAAATGTGTAATAAATATCCTACACCTGCGCAATCAACGACCACGAATGTCGGATTTTTTTCTACAAGTCTACCACTTATCTGTGTGATCATATTATTGTTATTCTTATTCGAATGTAATGAATTATTTGATTCTATCTTTGTTTTTGTTGAGCATCAACAACTGCAACTGCTGCCATATTAACCATTTCATCAACACTTGCGCCTAATTGAATTATATGTGCTGGCTTTTTTAAGCCTAAAATAATAGGGCCAATTGACTCAGAACCATCAATTTGTTTCAATAATTTATAGGTAATATTTGCAGATTCTAAATTAGGAAAAATCAATACATTTACTTTTTTCCCATTTAATTTAGAAAAAGGAAATTCTCTTGCTAGCATTTCTGGATTTAAAGCAAAATCTGCCTGTAATTCACCATCTATATTAACATCTGGAAAATATCTATGGATATAAGAAACCGCATCTTGAATTTTTCTAGAACTATCGGAATTTGAAGATCCAAAATTAGAAAATGACAACATTGCTATGTTTGGCTTCATACCAAACATTTTTGCAATTTTATACGTCATTTGTGAAATCTTAGCAAGATCTTTTGCAGTTGGATTGATATTTATAGTGGTATCTGCCAAAAACATAGGTCCTTGATTAGTTAACATTAAATTGGTAGCTGCAATTCTTGTAACTCCTTTATCTTTACCTATTAATTCTATCATAGGTTTAACAACAGTTGGGTAAGGCCTTGAATATCCTGTTATTAGAGCATCTGCCTCACCTTCATTTACCATCATCGCGGCAAAATAATTTCGTTCTCGCATTAGCTTTTTCGCTTGGTGTAAACTAATCCCTTTTCGCTGTCTTGATTCCCAATATTTAAACCCAAAATGATCTCTCCTCTCTGTTTCCTCATCTGTTTTTGGATCATAAATTGGAACATCAGCAGTGAATCCTAATTCATCTTTTAAGTCTAAAATCACCTCTTTCCTTCCCAATAAAATTGGAAAACCTATTTTTTCTTCAAAAACTCTTTGAGCAGCTTTTAATACATCTAAGTGATCTGCTTCTGCAAATACAATACTCTTGGGACTTCTTTTAGCTCTATTATGTAAGAGCCTAATTTCTTTACTACCAATCCCAGATCGATCCATTAGCTGGTCTCTATATTTATCCCAATCTTCAATTGGTTCTAATGCAACCCCAGATTCTATAGCTGCTTTTGCAATAGCTGGGGGTATTTCATAAATTAATCTAGGATCAAATGGTTTTGGAATAATATATTCCTTACCGAAAGACAAGCTTACTTCATCATAGACAATATTTACTTGTTCCGGAACTGATTGTTTGGCCAAATCTGCCAAAGCATTTACTGCAGCCATTTTCATTTCTTCATTGATTTTTGTCGCTCTTACATCTAGAGCTCCTCTAAAAATAAAAGGAAACCCTAACACGTTGTTCACTTGGTTAGGATGATCTGATCTTCCTGTTGCCATAATAATATCTTCTCTTGTAGCACAGGCTAAGTCATAAGGAATTTCTGGCACTGGATTTGCCATGGCAAATACAATAGGATTTTTTGTCATAGAAAGTAACATTTCTGGTGAAACTATATTTCCTTTAGATAATCCGATGAATACATCTGCGTTTTGCATCGCCTCATCTAATGTATGAACATCCAGTGATGTCGCAAATTCTTCTTTTTGACATGTTAAGCTATCTCTATCTTTTCTAATAACCCCTTTACTATCACACATTATAATATTCTCTTTCTTAGCTCCTAATCTTAAGTATAAACGAGTACAAGAAATGGCTGCAGCTCCAGCTCCATTAACAACTATTTTAACTTTAGAAATATCTTTTTCAATTATTTCTAAAGCATTTTTAAGAGCTGCTGCAGAAATAATTGCTGTTCCATGCTGATCATCATGCATTACAGGAATATCTAACTCTTCTTTTAACCTTTTTTCAATTTCAAAGGCTTCAGGAGCTTTAATATCCTCTAAGTTAATCCCACCAAAAGTAGGCGCTATAGCTTTAACAGTTTCTATGAATTTATTTACATCTGTAGCATCTATTTCAATATCAAAGACATCAATATCTGCAAATATTTTAAATAGCAAGCCTTTCCCCTCCATAACTGGCTTAGATGCTAGAGGGCCGATATCTCCTAGGCCTAAAACAGCTGTGCCATTTGTTATTACCGCTACTAAGTTCCCTTTAGCTGTATATTTATATACATTCTTCTTGTCTCTTGCAATCTCTAAACAAGGTTCTGCTACTCCAGGAGAATATGCCAAAGTCAAATCATGTTGAGTGGTATATTTTTTCGTGGGTATTACTTCTATTTTTCCTGGTTTAGGCTTCGCATGATATAGCAAAGCTTCATGCCTTTTTCTAGAATCACTCATCTGATTGTTTTTTGTTTAAGACATACAAATATAGCTTTTATAAAGAAAAATAGGTCTACAGAATATTAAGAGTTTATTGTATCTTGTTTAACAAAAATTTATAGCATTACACTTTTAACTTATCATAGGTTTATCACAGCTAAATAAATATAATTATTTATGAATAAAATTATTTGCCTCACACTTTTGTTGAGTTGTTTTTCATCTTTTGCTCAGATAACTGGAAAAATCACAGATACCAATAAAAAGCCTTTGTCTTTTGTGAGTGTATACCTTGATAAATCAATTACTGGTACTACGTCGAATGATAGTGGAAATTATGAACTAACTATAAAAAAAACTGGCGAATACATTGTTGTTTTTCAATTCCTAGGATATAAAACAGTAAAAAAAAATATCTCTGTAAAAAGTTTCCCATAT
>SGZC01000077.1 GCA_004213605.1 Flavobacteriales bacterium | reverse complement strand
ATGTGGGCAATGAGGGATTCGAACCCCCGACCCCCTCGGTGTAAACGAGGTGCTCTGAACCAGCTGAGCTAATTGCCCGTTAATCGGGTGGCAAATATAAGGTAGTTTTTAGTTAACACAAACAATTATATAAAAAAATCACAAAACTTCTGCGACTACAAAGGTACTACCTCCTAAAAATATCAAGTCATTTTTAGCAGCAGCTGTAAGTGATTTTTCATAAGCCACATTTACCGAAGAATATGTTTGACCCACAAGAGAATATAATGATGCTTGTTGCGCTAGTTTCTTTACATCTAGGCCTCGAACAACATTGGGCTTACAAAAATAATAGATCGCATCTTTTGGAAATAAGGAGAAAATAGTGTCTAAATTTTTATCATCTACGACGCCAAGAACAATATGAAGTTGATCATAACTTACCGTCATTAATTGTTTCATTACAAGGCTCAAACCTTCCCTATTATGGGCAGTGTCACAAATCACTTTTGGAGTATGATTAAGTATTTGCCATCTTCCTGCTAATCCTGTATTGACGATAACCTTTTTTAATCCAGCTTTAATGGTTTCTTTAGAGAGTTTCCATCCCATTTTTTTCAAAACACTTAAGGCAACATAAGCAGTTTGACTATTTTTTAATTGATAGTCTCCTAGTAAATCTAGTTCTAATTTTGGTGTTGATATATCCTCTGCAAAAAGTATTGGGCTGTTTGTCTCTTTTGATTTACTTAAAAAAATAGCTTTTGTTTCTTCTGTATATTCACCAATAACAACTGGAGTTTCCGTTTTAATAACTCCTGCCTTTTCATTCGTAATCTTCGTTATGGTATCTCCTAAAAATCTAGTATGATCCAGTCCAATATTTGTAATAACAGCTATTTCTGGTTTTATAATATTAGTGCTATCTAGTCTGCCTCCTAATCCTACTTCAATGACAGCAATATCTACTTTTTCATTTTTAAAAAAATCAAAAGCCATCCCAACAGTCATTTCGAAAAAAGATAATTGATTTTGTAAAAAAAAAGATTGATGTTTTTCTATAAAATGAACAATATTTTCTTCAGCTATTAATTTTCCATTAATTTTAATACGCTCTCTAAAATCTTTTAAGTGAGGAGAGGTATAAAGACCTACTTTGTAGCCTGCTTCTTGAAAAACAGATGCCATCATGTGACTGGTAGAACCTTTCCCGTTTGTTCCTGCTATATGTAAAGACTTAAAATCATTTTGAGGGTTCCCCAAATAATTAACTAGCTTAATAGTGTTGGATAGATCAGCTTTGTAAGCAGAAGCCCCTTCACGTTGATACATAGGCAACTGACGGTAAAGCCAAGATATGGTTTCAGTATAATTAATAACTTTTTAGTTAACTACTAATTTTTTTGTAATTTGATAAGTATCTGAATAAATATTTATATAATAAATACCTGCAGAAATCCCATTTAAATAAATTCTTCCATCGGAACTTGAGGATATATTATTTTTTTGCAATACTCTTTTTCCTAAGGCGTCATAAATTTCAATTTTATAATCTTCGTCAGCCTCAATAAAAGATAAATTAACGTAGTCGGAAGCTGGATTAGGATACAATGTTATCGCTGAAGCCAAAGCAGTAGATGAAGTTGATAAAATATTATTTGAAATATCTAATTTATAGCTAGAACGACCATACGTAGCAACATATAGATACTCACTATTTTCGTGGATATGCAAATCATTAACGACAACCGATGGCATGTTAACACCAAGAGGCTCCCAGTTTTCTCCTTCATCAGCGGATGCTAGGACTCCAATATCAGTGCCAAGAAATAAATTTCCATAGTTGTCTTTTAAAATATCATTTACGGGAATGTCTGGCAAGTTATTTGAAATATCTATCCAAGTTGAGCCATAATCTTCACTTTTGAATACATGACCATTGTCTTCTCCATAACGATAACCCGAATAAGTAACGTATAAATGAGATTCATCACTTGGCGAAGCTAATACCTTAGTTACCCATAAATTAGGAAGAGTATCAGAAACTAAAGTCCAGTTGGTTCCACTATCTTGAGTTACCCAAACATTTCCATCATCAGTGCCTGCATAAATAAGATTGCTATCTAAAGGAGACACATCGATAGACGTTACAGTTCCATAGGCTAAATTTCCACTGTGAGGACCATTACTTAAATCGGGACTTATAACCGTCCAATTACCTGCGCCATTAGTGGTTCTGTAGATCCTTTGTGTACCATAATAAAGAGTTTGAGAGTTTACTGGATCAAAAGTAATAGCAGTGTCCCAATTATTAACATCACTACTAGGTATGCCATTTAAAGCTCCATTAAAAGAAACTCCATCATTTATTGATTTTCCTAGATTTCCCCTCTGAGATAATGCATAAATTATATTCGTATTATCAGATTGAACTAGTGGCTGAAAACCGTCACCACCGAATATTGGTTGCCAGTCATCTATTCCAGCTGAAGTAGTTCTAATTGTATTGTTGTCTTGAGTCCCCCCATATACTTTATTCTTATTTTGAGGGTCCACATAAAAACGATAAAATTGAGTAATTGGCAAGGTATTGTCTTTTTGATAAGTATCACCATTGGTGCTACTTTTATATAATCCGCCGTCATTTCCTATCAATACCTCTCCTGGTACTTGAGTATTAAAAGCTACTGCATGTTGGTCTACGTGAACATTCGAAAAAGTGGAGCCCCAAGTAGTTCCTCCATCTAAAGTTTTCTCCATTACAAAACCAGAATTATAAACAATATTTTCATCAGTAGGATCTACAAAAACTCCACCAAACCACCAGTGATAGGAAGTTCCATTGCTTATAGAATTTACCTCTACCCACGAATCTCCACCATCAGTTGTTTTAAAAGTCCCCTCTACATTTCCTATTTTATCGGTATAAAATGCATACAATACCTCAGGGTTTGATTGTGAAATATCAATACTAATCCTTCCTTTATCATTTGGATCGCTTGGTAGACCATTTGTTAACTCTTCCCAAGTGTCGCCTCCATCTTGTGAGCGATAAATTCTGGAGGTTTCGCCTCCATATTGTCTGTTATTAGGTCTTCTAATGCGTTCCCAACTAGCAGCATAAATAATATTTCCATTATCAGGATGAATTGACATGTCAATAATCCCAGTAGAATCACTCACTAACAATACTTGTTCCCAATCTTGACCATCATTTGTAGATCTATATACCCCTCGTTGATTATTTTTTTTAAACAAGGGACCCATAGCCCCCACAAAAATAGTTTGCTCGTTAAAAGGATCAATTAATACCTTACTGATACTTCCTACGTCTGGCAATCCTCTAGACTCCCATGTAAGTCCACCGTCATCACTTTTAAACATTCCGTTCCCATCATAGGCTAACGATCCTCCACCTGCATTTACTTCACCTGTACCGAGCCAGATTATATCGGTATTATTTTTTGAAATTTCAATATCGCCAATAGATAACATTTCTTGTTCATCAAATATTGGCAACCAGTTATCACCGCCGTCCGTAGTTTTAAAAATACCTCCAGATGCTGCTCCTACATAATAGGTTTCTGCTTTATCAATAGGAATTTCGATGTCGGTAATTCTACCTCCTATATTAGTTGGCCCGGCAAATTCCCATAACACATTTGCATTTGCGCTTCTATAAATCCGTTCTTTTTTCCATTGTATAGCTTTTGAATATGCTTCCGTTTTTAATTCACCTGATGGATAAGCACGTTGCATAAACATAAAATCGTGAGGTGATTTTTTGATCTTATGAATTATATTGTTCTGTTCATCTGAACTATTTTTACAGGAAAAAATAGAAACAACAACTAAAAAAAATAAAACCTCTAGACGTTTCATAGCTTGATTTTTTATAAGCTCTAAATATACTTAATTTGAATTAAAATTATGATAAAAATTTCTAATCAGAGAGACTGAAACGATAGATGATTTTTCCAATTTGCTTAAAAGGTGCTTTATCATCCTCATTAAATTTTGTTGCTAAGGCTGCTCTTTTTGCTGGGTCTAACAAACATTTTGAGTTATTAGTTGTTCCCCTAACGCCTGGAGTTGCATCTATCACATTTCCAATTCTATCTACCTCTATACTTACTACAACAATTCCAGCTTCATTACAATCCTGTAAAATTTTTTTTTTATTTAATGCTTCTCTTCCTCCCAACAAATAATTACCGTCACCATCTAGGCTTTTTCCGGTCCCATAATAATTTTTAGCGCTGAGATCTCCTTCAGCGTCTCCCTTATCTCCGCCGGTTTCATCACTTCCTTCTCCAAATTGTTTTTCACCTTCACTTTTTGGACCATTAATTAAACTTGATAATGCATCAGTAGTTGTTTTATCGGGTTTTGAATCAGGCTTTTTTTCAGATTTTTGGTCTTGTGTTTCTTTTTCAACTATCTCTTCAACCTCTCTTAATTCCTCTTTATTTTCTTCCTTTTTAATAACAGGAGCGTCCGTAGTTTCTTGAGTTATTAAAGCTACTTTTGCTTCAGAAGGTTCTTTAGAAGCTAGTGTTGATACTTTTTGTTTTGGTGCTGTACTTACTTTTTTTGGAGGTTGAATTTTTCCAGAACCCGTATCTATAGTTCCAAAATTTATTGCAATTCCATTTTCTGGTGGTGGGTCTAAATAGGATAGCCCAACATAAAACAATAAGAGTATGATGATTGCATGAATAATAACCGTTATGGTCATACTCTTTTTTTTATGTTGCGTATCTAATAAACTCATTTCAATTAGGTCTTACTGCCAATACCACTTTGTAATTTTTTTTAGTAGCAATATCCATAATAAAAACTGCATCTTCAATGGGCACCCCTTCCTCTGCTCTTAAAATAATAGTTGGGGTTTCTTGTCCAACTAAAATTCTATCAAGTTCAAAAGCTATATTTTGTTTGTTTACCCGTTCTTTATTGATATAATAAGCACCTTTATGGGTGACACTTACAGAGGCATTTTGTTGATGGGTCGTTTTACCTTTTGCTTTCGGCAAAATCAAATCCAATGCGTCTGGAGTGATTGCTGGAGAGGTAAGCAGAAAAAAAACTAATAACAAAAAAACAATATCAGTCATAGAACTCATACTGAACTCCGCACTCACCTTATTTCTACCTCTTAAATTCATTATGCTGGTTCATTTAAGAGATCTAAAAACTCTACTGCTGTTGCTTCCATTTGGTGAACTACCTTATCTGTTTTCACCACTAAGTGATTGTAACCAATGTAAGCGATAATTCCAACAATTAAGCCTGCAACTGTAGTAGTCATGGCTGTATAGATTCCCTCTGCCAAAGTTCCCATTTCTGCTTGACCACTGCTGGTTGCTAGGGTATGAAAAGCTAGGACCATGCCAATTACTGTTCCTAAAAACCCGATCATAGGAGCAGCCCCAGATATGGTTGCTAGAATGCTAACATTTTTTTCTAGTTTATAAACCTCTAATTTCCCTGCATTTTCAATGGCTGTATTGATATCCTCTAATGGACTGCCAATTCTGGAAATTCCTTTTTCGGTGAGCCTTGCTACAGGTGTGTTTTTCTGAGAACACAATACTTTTGCAGCTTTCATATTTCCGTTACTTATATTGTCTTTTATCTGACTCATAAAATTAGCGTCATAATCCGTAGCTGCTTTGATCGCGAACAACCTTTCAAAATAAAGATAGACTGCAACAAATAAGAGAATAAACAAAACTCCTATTATAATTTGACCTGCCATACCTCCATCGGTTATAAGTTCCATAATGGATAGGGTCTTTTCTTGAATTATTGGCTCGAGATTCTGATTTGTCTCAGAATCATTTTGACTAAGTGTAGGCAACATGTATTATCAGTTTTTATTTAACAACGAATATTTTAGGTTATAAATTGTTTTGTTGACATCTATAACAAGATTTTAATGTAAAAATCAATTATTATAGAAAATAAATGATTCCCAAGAGACCCGTAATTCCTAAAACAATGGTGTATGGAAAAGCCATCTTCACCATTTTAAAATAATCTAAATTAATCAATGGGGCTAAAGAGGAGGTCAGTAAAAATAAAAATGCTGCTTGACCATTGGGTGTTGCGACAGACGGCAAATTGGTGCCCGTATTAATCGCAATAGCTAATTTTTCAAATTGCTCAAGTTCAATAGCGCCTGCATCATAGGCTGTTTTTATTTCTCCAATATAAACGGTTGCAACAAACACATTATCACTTATCATCGAAAGCACTCCATTGGCAAGATAAAACATACTCGGTTGCTGAGAGGGATCAAGCGTTAGTGCCCAATCAATGATCGGCTTGAATAAATGCTGATCGTGAATCATGGCTACAATCACAAAAAATACCACTAACAACCCTGTAAAAGGAAGCGCTTCTTCAAATGCTCTTCCTAACTGATGCTCTTCAGTTATACCCATAAATGCCGTTTGAACAACAATGAGCGCTAAACCAATAAAACCAACTGGAGCTATATGCATCGCTAAACCAATGATTAATAGAATTGCAGAAACGGTCTGAACTTTAATCCCCCATTTTTCTTTATCGGTTCGTTTCAGATCCTCCTCTTGGGTATAATGCTCTATAATGGTTCTAGCTACCTCAGGCAACTTTTGTCCGAATCCGAATATACCTGTTGTCTCAAGGATTGCAGTAGTGATTAGTCCAGCAAATAAAACAGGAATTGTAATTGGTGCCATACGTAAAAAGAATTCGATAAAATCCCACCCCATTCGTTCTCCAATTAATAAGTTTTGAGGCTCTCCCACTAACGTACAAACACCTCCAAGAGCAGTACCAACAAGACCATGCATGATTAAACTTCGCAGAAAACTTCTAAACTCCTCTAGTGTTTCACCACTTAATTCAGATTTATCTTGTACTCCACTCTTATTATAATCTCGCTCCCCTGAATGAATTTTATGGTAAACTCCGTAAAATCCAATTGCTACACTAATTAAAACCGCGGTTACAGTCAATGCATCTAAAAAAGCTGACAACACAGCAGATAAGAAAACAAATAAAAGTGATAGCATCAATTTTGACTTAATTTTTGTAAATACTTTACTAAAAATGTACATCAATAAAGGCTTCATGAAATAAATCCCAGCAACCATAAAAACCAATAGAAGGATTACTTCTAAATTTTGATCAACCTCATGGTACGCATTTTCAGGGGTTGTTAATTTTAATAATAAAGCCTCAATCGCTAAAATACCTCCCGATTGTAAAGGATAGCATTTTAATGCCATAGCTAATGTAAAAATAAACTCAGCTATAAATATCCAGGCGGTGATAGTAGGCCCCAAACTATAGAATGAAAAGATATTGAAGATTAGAAAAATAATTATGGTCATCTTAAACCACTTTGGACTTTGTCCTAAAAAATATTTAAACATTGATTTTTTTTAATTGGTTAT
>SGZC01000076.1 GCA_004213605.1 Flavobacteriales bacterium | reverse complement strand
GCTTTAGAACGTTATCTAATATTCCCATTTTGTATTGTGTATTATTTACTCAAATTGAAAAGTAAAATTACTTTTCAATATTTTACAAAAAAACTGTAAAAAAACAACATAGCCAAAGGTTAAGGTGTTTTTAGTTTTTGAGTCTTAAGCAAAAAAAAAGTCTCTTGTTTAGAGACTTTTTTTATTAATTGTTTAATATTCATCTTCATTCCACAGATAATCTTCATCGGTGGGATAGTCTGGCCAAATTTCTTCAATCGAATCATAAGAATCTCCTTCATCTTCTATTGCCTGGAGATTTTCAACAACCTCTAGAGGCGCTCCAGTTCTAATAGAATAATCAATCAATTCATCTTTCGTTGCCGGCCAGGGTGCATCGCTTAAATAGGATGCTAATTCTAATGTCCAGTACATAGACTTTTATTTTTTTAATTTCTGCAAAAATAATTTTTTTGATCAAAAAGTCAAGTATAATCGTAATTATTTATGCTTTATTTTTAAGAACGTACGTAGTTATCTGATAATAAAACTATTAAATACTAGTTTTTTTACTTTTCAAGTTTTTTTTGGAATCCATTTCAGTTCGTCTACTTCCATATCAGAAGACAATTTTCGTGCCAGTACGAAGAGAAAATCGGATAGCCTATTTAAATATTTTAAAACAGGGCTGTTGATAGGCTCTTTCTCATTCAATACTGTTGTTAAACGTTCAGCCCGGCGACAAATACAACGTGCTATGTGACAATGTGACACAGAAGGGTGTCCTCCAGGAAGAATAAAATGGGTCATAGGAGAAAGACTTTCATTCATTAAATCTATTTTATTTTCCAAAAACTGAATATCTTCTTCGTCAATTTTAGGAATATTCAAACGTTCTTTTCCATTTTTTAATTTTTGTTTTTCTGGATCCGTTGCCAAAATTGCTCCTAATGTAAATAGACGTTCTTGAATATGTGTTAAAAGCTCTTTTATTTCGTGATCTAGTACCGAGTCTCGGACTAAACCCAGATATGAATTTAATTCATCCACCGATCCATAACTTTCTATTCGGATATGATATTTTGGAACTCTAGTTCCTCCGTATAAAGCTGTGGTACCCTGATCACCTGTTTTTGTATATATTTTCATAGAAAATGGATTTTATAAAACTGATTCGAAATTCCTTTTACTTTTTTTCTTCTGATAATAGCTCTTTCTAAAGTTTTTCCTATTTCTGTTGCGTCGAATCTTAGTATTGTATTTATTCCAAAAAAATAACATGGTAAGTAAAACAATACCAGCAACAATTAATAGCAAAGGATTTGAAAAATTAAAAGAATTCATAATTTGTAATTCGTTTTACAAATATAGAATATAAATGTTTATTGATTTTTAAGATCACTAGATACCAAACCATCTACTAAGCGAATTACACGATGTGCGTATTTTGCAATATCCTCTTCATGGGTAACAATGATAACAGTATTTCCATTCTTATGTATTTCATCAAACAATCCCATAATTTCAACGGATGTTTTAGAATCTAAATTTCCGGTAGGTTCGTCAGCTAAAATAATAGAGGGTTTATTTACCAATGCCCTTCCAACTGCGACTCTTTGTCGTTGACCACCAGAGAGCTGACTAGATTTATGGTCCATTCTATCTGCTAAACCAACATCTGTTAATACTTTTTCTGCTTGTTTTTTACGTTCTTCCTTGGAAGCACCTGCATAGACCATTGGCAATGCAACGTTTTCTAAAGCAGTGGTTCTAGGTAATAAATTAAAGGTCTGAAATACAAATCCAATTTCTTTATTTCTAATTTCGGCAAGTTCATCTTGAGTCATATTACTCACATCTTTACCATTCAATTCATAAGTGCCGGCTGTAGGGGTGTCTAAACAACCTAGAAGATTCATTAGGGTAGATTTTCCGGATCCAGAAGGTCCCATTAAAGCCACATATTCACCACGTTCTATATCTAAATCGATTCCTTTTAAAACTTTTACCACCTCATTTCCAAGAGGAAAATTTCTTACAATGCCTCTAATTTTAATTACTAAGTTCATTATTTGTAGTGAATTTTATATTTTGCAATATACTATTTTATACATAAGACGCATCGTGGAATCGCTTGTTACAATCTGATCGTAAAATGTTGTTTTGATTGTTCTTTTCTAAAAAACAAAAACCCCCAGAAGAAGGTGTCTATACTTATGGTAACCGCTTTATGATTTTTTAAGGTGTCCCATGCTTCAGTCATTTTTTTACTCCCATACATATCGTTTATAATAAATACCGAATCATTGTGGCAGAACTTCAATAAATAATTAAAATTTTCAATGATACTTTTTTTATCATGGGCACCATCGATATAAACTAAACCTAGTTTTTCAGTTTTTAGAGTATTAAAAAAATCTTCAAAAGAGGATGTTTTTACTTGGATGGTATTTAATTGATATTTTTGGAAGACCTGTTTTGCTATATCTGATGTGTTTTCACATCCTTCCACTGTGGTAATGTTATTGGAGCCATTGGCGAATGCTATTGCTGTTGTGCCAATCCCTAAAGAGGTTCCTAATTCTAAAATACTTTTTGGATTTAAATATTTGGTAAGACGGTATAATAGTTTCTGTTTTTTAAACGATGCGCCTGATTTTTTTGCAATAGTGGAAATTTTTTGATTATCGGAATTAAAAACAGGTTCACTACTTTGATTTGTAACCTCGATTGAATTTTGATTTTGAATTAATTCGTTTCGTAGTGTTTTTAATTTATGATAATCAGCATAATAGTTTGTATCGTACAAACATTTAGTAATTAAATCGTAAACGAAAGGTGAATGAATTCCATGTTGATTCGAAGATTTTAACAAAAAAAACAGACGTGATTTTATTTGATACCACATTTTGTATTAGATTAAAACCTAAACTTATTGTTATTAACAAAGAATATAGCGTTTACTAAAAATAACTTACCGTTCTCCCAAAATGACCTGAACATAATGTCGTCCACCATATAAATGATGCTTCCAGCTCCCAATCTTTTTTCACCAAAAACAAGTGAATTTTTAAGGTTACTTTTAGCGACTTCGCCTGAAAAACCGGCAACACTTGTAGCATTTTTATCTATATAGCCAATATTAAAGCCGTCGTCAATTAATTGATACGATTCACTTCCTTGCTTTAAACTATAATAGGTATTTGAATAACCAAAAGCCATTGGATGAGTGGAGTCGATCGTAACTTTGTAAACGCTTCCAGTAATTGTGTTTTGTAAATCATTGATTTCTCTTTGATCATAGGCTAATAATTTTTCTTTTAGGCTATTTTCCGAATTTTCAGAAATTGTTTCCATTTCGTTTTGAAAAATTCCAAATTCTTTTTTTTCATCAAATAATCCTACAGATTCTCCAATTGCAATAATTTTACCCCCTTTTTTAATCCAGTTTTTTAAAACTTGAATTCCATCCTCGTTAAGATTTCTCCAATAATAAGTTTCTGGTAAAATTAATACATCAAAACTCTCTAAAACAGAATGACTAAAGTCATTTACATGAATTGATGTTACTGGATATTTTAATTGAGTCTCAAAAAAGTGCCATAACGAACCATAACTTAGTGAGGATACCTCATTCCCTTTTAATAAAGCAATACGTTGTTTTGGAGCCAATTTAATATCTGGAGAACCAAAATCAGTGCCGTTATCAGAAAAACTTGAGTTAACAACAACTAATTGACGTTGATGTTGATTTGCAATAGTGGTGATTATTTTATCAAAATCTAAATTATTTTTATTGTCACTTCGAGTAATGACTAAACTGCCTCTTGGGTAAATAGTATTATCAAAACTAAGTTCTTTTTCTGAAAAACGAACTCTAATATTGTTGAGTAGTAAATCAGAAAAAAATGATGCGTCATCCATGCTAGCCCAATGACTTATGTATCCAACACTTTTGACAGAAGGCTCGTTATAGATAGTCGCTATTTTTTTTGAATCATATGTTTCTAAAAGTTGTGTACTAGCAATAGCTTCAAGCCCGTATGCATAGGGTAAACTCCATGAAGTAATATCGTAAGTTAAAGGATTGGTGAGTTTGGTATCTGGTTCAAACAAAGCTTTTACCATTTTTCCTTTTGGTTGATCGGTTTTAATTACAATTGCATTCTTTGCATTAATGGTTCCTTTTTTTTCTGTTCCATAATGAAATCCTGTAACTTTTTCAGATTTCGAGTAACCCCACCTGATATCGTGTAAATCTAATAAACTAGTTAGCTTTTTTATTTTATCTACGTTTCCATTCAATACGTAACTTCTATATTTTAACTCATCATTTTTGAAGTATGCACTAAACTCATCATTTAATAATTTTGCATTTTGAGAGGATATTTCTACTGTAGAAAGACTTGTGGTTGTATGGTGATTAATTCTATCTACTAAGGTTAATTCTATTCCTTCATCATTATCAATTCCTAGTCCAGCTCTGCCATGACCTGCTTGTTCGTATGTCATTCCAATAGCTCCCATAAACGTAGGGTAAGTATCACCATAACTTGGATACAACAAATCGAATTGTTCTCTAGTAAAGAAGAGCCAACCTTCACGGTCAAAATATTTTGCATGATTTTTTCCAATCTGTAATTGAAACGTTCGCTGCCAATCTGAAATCACTTCATGAAATGGCTCAGCTGCTGGTGCAAAATAATATGGTTCATTAATTCCTTGTTCATGAAAATCTACATGGATATGTGGCATCCATTGATTATATAATACTAAACGTTGCTTGGTTTCTATTTGACTTGCCCAAACCCAATCTCTATTTAAATCAAATAGGTAGTGATTTGGTCTTCCGCTGGGCCATGGTTCGTTATGCTCTGTTGCGCTTTGATGGGTGTTATAAGGGGAGGCTTTAACTTGATTGTACCAGTTCACATAGCGATCTCGACCATCTGGGTTTAAACAAGGGTCTATAATAACGACCGTATTTTCTAGCCATGATTTCTTGTTCATAATCAATTCATAGAGGGTTTGCATTGCTGCTTCAGAACTAGAAGCTTCGTTGCCATGGACGTTATAACTTAACCAAACAATAGCTATTTCAGGATTTGATTTTCCTTTTTTGATACCAGCGTTTTTAAGGTTATTGGTTTTAATTAGTTCAATATTATCTAAATTTTCTTTAGAGGAAACTATGGCGTAGGTCAATAAACGGCGTTCGTTTGTTTTTCCATAACTACCATAAGTAACTAGTTGGCTGTTGTTAGCTATATACTCAAAATAGCCAACTACATCAGCGTGTCTTGTAAATTGTGTGCCAATATCATAACCTAAAAATTCTGAAGGAGATTTAATTTGAGCATTTACGCTTAAAGAAACCAATACTAAAAGAAGTGTAAAACAACGAATCATAATTAAATTTTTGTAATGTGACTGCAATTTAAAAAATGTTTTAGATTTCGACTCATATAATTTTAATTAACATTCTCTTGCAAATGCACAATTAAGGATTTTGTATTTTTGTTAGATATATTGTAATCCAATTTATGACGTTAAAACATTTATCTTACCAAAAAACGGGTTATTTTTCAGAATTAATGATTGATTATTTAGCTGAAAAAGAAGACTTGCTTCCTTTTTTCGGACGTTTTCCTAGCATTGAAAATTTTGAAGAACAGTTTAATGAAAAAAGGAAATCGTTTTCTAAAAAGAAAAGAGATGTGTTGGTAGCTAGTTTAACTAAGCAGTATATGGGTTTCGAGGTATCAAAATTGACACAAAAAAATATTGATTTACTGTTAAATGAAAATACTTTCACTATTACGACAGGACATCAACTCAACTTATTCACAGGACCTTTATATTTTTTATACAAGATAATTTCGGTGATTAATTTATCGGAGCAATTAAATAAAAAATATACCAAACAACATTTTGTTCCTGTTTATTGGATGGCTTCCGAAGACCACGACTTTAATGAAATTAATTTCTTCAATTTGTTTGGAAAAAAAATAAATTGGGATCGTGAAAGTGGAGGCGCTCTAGGAGATTTAGACACTCATGGATTGGATGAGTTATTGAAAACCTTAAAATCTTTAATTGCCGAAAGTGAAAATTCAAAAAAACTGATTGATTTATTTTCTAACTCTTATTTAAAACATGACAACTTAAGTGATGCTACGCGCTATTTAGCCAATCAATTATTTGCAGAATATGGACTGGTAATTGTCGATGGTAACCATCGAGCGCTCAAAGATGAATTTGCACCATTTGTTCAAAAGGAGTTAATAGAGAAAAAATCGGTTACCATTATAAATAAAACAACAGACCGTTTAGAGGCTATCGCATACAAAAAACAAGTGCATCCTAGAGAGATTAATCTATTTTATATCACTAAAGGAGTTCGGGAACGAATTATTGAAGAACAGGGTATTTATAAAATTAATAATACCACACTCTTTTTTAGTAAAGATGAAATTTTATTGGAATTAAAAAAATTTCCAGAGCGTTTTTCGCCCAACGCATTATTAAGACCCCTATATCAAGAAGTGTTGTTGCCCAACCTTTGTTATGTAGGTGGAGGAGGAGAGTTGGCTTATTGGTTTCAATTAAAAGATTACTTTAAAAGTGTGGAGGTGACCTTCCCTATTTTGTTATTGCGAAATTCGGTATTGTTAGTGCCTCAAAAAATTTCAAATAAATTAGAAAAAATAAAAGTGCCTATTGAGGCATTGTTTTTAGAAACTTGCGATTTAGAAAAAAAACATGCTCAAGAATTATCTACTGTCGACATTGATTTTACATCGCAACGAAACTGTTTACAACAACAATTTAAAGAGTTGTATGTGCTTGCAAAGGAAACCGATATTTCTTTTTTAGGGGCCGTTGCAGCTCAAGAGAAAAAACAACTCAATGGTTTAGATAAGTTAGAAAAACGCCTATTAAAAGCAGAAAAAAGAAAACTTAAGGATCAAATAGATCGTTTAACTATCCTCCAAAAATATTTGTTCCCCGAACAAAAACTTCAAGAGCGAACGATAAATTTCTCTGAATTTTATCTGGACTATGGAGAAAAACTTATTCATCATTTAAAACAAGAAATAGAACCGCTTTGCCATAAATTCACAATTTTAGAGTTGTAAATAAATCTTTCTGGCATTAAACAACCTTGGAAGTTTAAATAATATAAGTTACCTAATTATTAGTTTTAAATTTTTTCTTAATTGGTAAAAATCGTCCAACCTCCTTTAAATATTTTTTATAAAGCGGATATTTTTTAGAGGTTTCTTCTTCACTAAAATCAGAACTGCCTTTGAATAAAAGGACTAATAACAAGGCGCCGGCGATAGACCAGTTTAACCATATATCGGTAGCTACAATAGAAAACAAATAGAAAACAATCCAAACGCTTTGTTCCGCAGTATAATTAGGATGTCTCATATAGGCCCAAAGCCCTGTATGAGTAAAACCAACTTTATAAAAGTTATCTAC
>SGZC01000075.1 GCA_004213605.1 Flavobacteriales bacterium | reverse complement strand
AGAGTTCCTAATTTTATTTGGAATGTCTGATATTAATATTCGTTCTTGTTTCATGGTGTCTCTATCTCTGATCGTTACTGTTTGGTCTTCTTTTGTTTGATGATCTACTGTAATACAGTAAGGTGTTCCCAATGCATCTTGACGACGATACCTTCTACCTACTGCATCTTTTTCGTCATAAAGAACATTATAATCCCATTGCAAATCTTCAATAATTTTCCTTGCAATTTCCTGTAAGCCATCTTTTTTTACCAATGGAAAAACTGCCGCTTTTATAGGCGCTAAAATTGATGGTAGTTTTAAAACAGTCCTAGAACTTCCATCCTCTAAAGTTTCTTCTTTTAAAGACTTACTAAATATGGCTAAAAACATTCTATCGAGTCCAATAGAGGTTTCAACAACATAGGGGACGTAATTTTTATTTTGTTCATGATCAAAAAACTGTAGCTTTTTACCAGAATGTTGTTCATGAGCTTTTAAATCAAAATCCGTTCTAGAGTGAATTCCTTCAAGTTCTTTGAATCCAAATGGGAAATCAAATTCTATATCGCTAGCAGCATTTGCATAATGTGCTAACTTTTCGTGATCGTGAAAACGATAATTTTCCTCACCCAGACCCAAAGAATGATGCCATTTTAATCTGGTTTTTTTCCAGTAATCATACCATTTCATTTCTTCTCCAGGTTTCACAAAAAACTGCATTTCCATTTGTTCAAATTCTCGCATTCTAAATATAAATTGTCTGGCTACAATCTCATTCCTAAAAGCTTTACCTGTTTGGGCAATTCCAAAAGGAATTTTCATTCTACCTGTTTTCTGAACATTTAAAAAATTTACAAATATTCCTTGTGCGGTTTCTGGTCGAAGAAATAAATCGGTTGCCGTTTCTACAGATGCTCCTAGCTTAGTTCCAAACATTAAATTAAATTGCTTGACATCGGTCCAATTTTTTGATCCTGACAAAGGATCAGCGATACCTAGCTCTTCAATCAGAAGCTTAACATCAGCTAAATCTTCGTTATCAAGTGATTGAGCCATCCGTGCTAAAATATCTTTTTGCTGAGCTTTATATTTTACCACTCTAGGGTTGGTAGTTACAAACTCCTCTTCATTAAAACTGTCTCCAAAGCGCTTTTTTGCTTTGGCTATTTCTTTTTGGGCTTTTGTGTTTAATTTTTCGCAATAATCTTCAATTAAAACATCTGCGCGATATCTTTTTTTAGAATCTTTATTGTCGATTAAAGGATCATTAAACGCATCAATGTGCCCGGAAGCTTTCCAGGTAGTTGGATGCATTAAAATTGCCGCATCTATTCCAACAATATTTTGATGCATAAACACCATACTGCGCCACCAATACTCACGAATATTCTTCTTTAACTCCACTCCATTTTGAGCATAATCATAGACAGCACTAAGACCGTCATATATTTCACTTGACGCAAATATATAACCGTATTCTTTTGCGTGTGATACTACTTTTTTAAATAAATCTTCGTTTGCCATAGCGCAAAAATAAAAAAACCGTTACGATTAGTTCGTAACGGCAGCAATTATTTATTTTAAATATTATTTTAAAATCATTTTTGAAGTTGCAATTAATGTTGAGCCATCAAATACATTTATATTATACAAGCCTTTTAATAAATCTTCTTCCTTTCTATTTACCAAAACACATACATCTAACTCTTCTTTTTCATAGAAAACTTTTGTTGAGATGCTGTAGTTTAGTGTTCCATTTTCAAAATTCAATACTTCCCTTTCACCCAACAAATTATTTTTAGGATTGATTACTTGAATATAAAGCAGTTTATCTTCTTTTTCAGCAATTTCATTAGGAGCTAACGCAAAACATATTCTAATTTTATTTGCTCTTCTTGATCTTTGAGTATCAATGATTTTTCCATTATTTTTTATAATGACTCCTGAACCTTTTAAATTAATTGCTTGGACTACAGATCCAGTTTTAATTTTATCAGCCAATACTAGGTTTTTTTTGGAAATAGAATCAGCAAACTTTTTAGTTTCTTCAAGTTCCAAAAAAGCATTGTCTCTTTCTGCTACAATTAGTTTATTAACTGCCATTAAACTATCTGCTCTTTTAAACAATAAAGTTCTTTCGTCTTTCAGTTTCCCAATTTCGTTTCTATAACGTTTAATTAAAGCAATGTTAGCCTCTGAATCTTTAACTCTAACCAATAGCGTTTCAATTCGTTTTTTTGCTTCAATAAGCTCTTTATCTTTAATTTCGTTATCTTGAATAACTTGATTGTAATCGGCGATTAGATGCTCCAAATCTGATTCAATATCAAATTTTTCGCTTTTCAAAATTGTTATTGTATCTTTATTATCGTTATATAATTTTCCTGTATAAACAGCCAATACAAGTAAGAATAGTGCCAATACCCCAGCTATCACCTTAAATTTATTGTTGTTCTCCTCTATATTCATGATTGTTTTGTTTTATATTTTTATTAAGCAAATCTTACATCTGTAATCTATATAACGTCAAAAAACAAATATATATATACTAATGATAAATCTTTTATTCCCAAAGGTTTGTGCCGCATGCAAATCACTACTTTTAACAGAAGAACTACTTATCTGTACAATGTGTAGACATTCCCTCAGTGTAGTAAGTAATCAAGACTTTGGAGAGCCTATAATAAAACAACTGTTTTTTGGAAAAATAGCGATTCAAAATGCTTCTACTTTATTAAAATTTGAAAAAAGAGGAATTACACAAAAACTATTACACAGTCTAAAATACCAAGGGAAAAAAGATTTAAGTTCTTTTTTTGGTAAGTGGCTTGGTAGTGAACTAAAAAATAGTCCCCGATATAAAGAGGTTGATCTTGTAATTCCTGTTCCATTAGATTCAAAACGATTAAAAAAAAGAGGGTATAATCAAGCGGAGGGCTTTGGAGTCGAAATTGCAAAAGCACTCCAAATTCCATATTTAGATACCATATTGTTTAAAGAGTCCAGAGCAAAGTCTCAAGTTTTTAAAAAACGTTTTAATCGATTTCAATCAGAGAGTGTTTTTAAGGTAGCCCAGCCAAAATTATTAGACAAGAAACATATTTTGCTTGTAGATGACATCATTACAACTGGCGCAACTATCGAAAAATGTGCTCAGCAATTATTTAAAAGTAAACAAGTAAAACTTAGTCTCGCAACCATAGCAATCGCTTGAATATTTTCTTTATTTTTGTGATTATGATGCAGCGAATAGTTTATTTTTCAACATTATTTTTGATAGCCTTAACTACTGTAAATTGTGCAAAAAGAGGCAATCCGTCTGGTGGGGTTAGAGATTCTATTCCTCCTGTAATTATCAAAATTAATCCCGAAAACTACAGTACAAATTTTAATGAAAAAGAAATTAAAATTTATTTTGACGAATACATTAAGCTAAAAGACATTAATAAGGAGCTTATTATTTCGCCGCCTTTAAAATACCAAACAGAAATCACTCCCTTAACCATTGGGAAGTTTATAAAAATTAAATTAGGAGATACATTAAAAAAAAATACAACCTACTCCTTCAATTTTGGAAAAAGTATTGTAGATAATAACGAAGAAAATAAGTTGGAATATTTTAGATATGTAGTATCAACAGGAAATTACATTGATAGTTTAAAGTTGAAAGGTACCGTTAACGATGCATTACTATTAAATACGGAGGAGACAACGACGGTCATGCTTTATGAAATAAATGAATCATTTAATGACTCTATTATTTTTAATGAAAAACCCAATTATATAACCACTATTAAAGGCTCCTCTCAAGATTTTGAGTTAACAAATTTAAAAGAGGGAACCTATTTGTTAGTAGCACTCAATGACAAGTCGAATGATTACTTATTTCAACCAAATTACGATAAAGTTGGCTATTTAGAGGACTTTATTTCCATCCCAACAGATAGCAGTTATTCCCTTAAAGTTTTTAAACAGAAGGTACCATATAAATTAGAAAAACCAAAGCACGATGGTAAAAATCACATACTATTTGGTTACACTGGCGAAGCAAAAAATTTAAAAGTTGATTTACTATCAAATGTCCCTGACGATTTTAAAAGTATCGTTTATAAAGACTTTAAATCTGACAGTTTACACTATTGGTTCAAGCCTTTTGTCGAAAATGATTCTTTAATTTTTTCAGCAATTAAGGGTCACTATAAAGATACTCTTATTGTGAGAATGAGAGACCTCTACAGCGATTCTCTAGATATAAAAGCTCTTAATTCTGGTATTATTTCTCCATTAGATACTTTAAAATTTTCTTCTAAAACACCTTTAACCTATTTGGACACTGAAAAAATTAACATTATCAACAAGGATTCTATAACCATTCCTTTTCGTGGGAAAATTGATTTTGAATACAACACTGCTTCATTAAGTTTTGATGTTGAAGAATCACAATCCTATAAAATTCAATTACTACCTGGTGCATTTATCGATTTTTTTGAAAATACAAACGATACCATTTTTACCACAGTTAGAACAAATGAACTGTCCGATTATGGATCATTAACCGTAATTTTAAATGAGCCTAGTCAATTTCCCGTAATAGTTCAATTGGTAAACACAAAATTTAAATTAATTCGAGAACAATTTATTGAAACTAATGAAAAAATATTGTTTGATTATATCCATCCAGGAGAATATTACATCAGACTTATTTACGATGAAAATGAGAACAAAAATTGGGATCCTGGAAATTATCTGGAAAAGAAACAGCCAGAAAATGTTATTTATTACCCCACAAAATTAGAAATTCGAGCTAACTGGAGTTTGATAGAAACTTTTAATTTAGAGTGAAGTGATCTCTATCGGATAAAAATTGAAAATGTGCTCTTTTTGATTCTATATGTGTCTTTTCTAGAATTATGGTTTCAGAAAAATTACCTTCATAATTTTCAGTGGTAAGCTGCTTTCCTAAAACATCATAAATTGCCGAGTGACCGTTGTAGTCAATAGTATTTTCATCTTTTCCTGTTCGGTTAACACCAACACAATAAGCCATGTTTTCAATTGCTCTTGCTCTTAATAAAGTATCCCAAGCGTAAATTCTCTTTTGGGGCCAATTGGCAACATAAATAAGAATGTCATAGTTATAAGTATTTCGGGACCAAACAGGGAATCTTAAATCGTAACATATTAGAGGGCATATTTTCCATCCTAAAAAATTAATGATTAAAAGGTTCTTTCCGGAGGTATAGGTTTGATGTTCATTAGCTAAAGTAAAAGTATGTCGTTTATCATAAGTGTAATAATTTCCGTTGGGTTCAACGAAAAAAAGTCTATTGTAAAAAAAAATTTTTTCAGAAACTATAAAGCTACCGACTATAGCGCTATTTTTTTTGTTAGCTTGATTTTTCATCCATTCAAGTGTTTTACTACTTTCAGCCTCTGCGAGGGCTAATGCATTCATTGTAAAACCAGAGGTGAACATTTCTGGCAAAACGATTAGATCCGTTTTCTCAGCAATATTATTTATTTTTTCAGAAAACATTCGCCGATTTGCATCTGGGTTTTCCCAAAATAAGTCGGACTGAAGGATGGTTACTTTTAATTCATTTCGCATATGTAAAAATAGTTAAAAGTATTTTATAGCTTATTTTCAACACGTTGTTTCTGTTTCGGGTTTTAATTTTTGCGTTCTTTATTAGATAGCATTGATAATTTTAGCAGCAGAAATTAATACCTCGTTTGTTTTGGCAAAACAAACACGTATTTGCTTATCATCTAATCTGTTTTTATTAAAAACAGAGACTGGAATGGTTGCAAGTTTGTGTTCTATTGTCAATTTTTCTGTAAAATCTATATCACTCAATTCAGCGATATCAGAAAAGTTTAGCATCTGAAAATAAGTACCTTCAGAGGGAATGTATTTAAATTTTGAGTCTTTTATTAATTCTAAAAAGAGATCTCTCTTCTTCTGATAAAACCCAGAAAGATTCAAATAATTTTCAGGTGTAGCGAGATAAATAGCCAATGCTTTTTGAATGGGATTATTTACACTAAAAACATTGTATTGATGAACCTTTTTAAACTCACTCATTAAGGGTTCAGGCGCTAAACAGTATCCTATTTTCCAACCTGTATTATGAAATGTTTTCCCAAACGAAGCTACCACAAAACTCCTTTTTGATAGTGCTTTAAATTTTGAAACACTGTAATGAATTTGTTGATCAAAAATAATATGCTCATAAACTTCATCACTTAGAACAAACAAATCATACTTTTCAGTTAACTTTTGAAGTTGAAGTAAATCATCTTTTGAAAAAACAACCCCACTGGGGTTGTGAGGGGTGTTGATAATGATGAGTTTGGTATTATTGTTAATTTGATCTTCAACTTTTTCCCAATTTGGCTTGTAAAATGGAGCCTCTAATTGAACAGCTCTAGTTTTACCGCCAAAAAGCTCTATTATTGGTTCATAGCAGTCATAAGCGGGGGTAAATATAAGTACCTCATCATCTTTTTTTACAAGCGCAGCCAATACGGTAAATATAGCTTGAGTTGCTCCAGCAGTGATCGTTATTTCTTTATCAATATTATAAACACAGGAATGTAATAATTTAACTTTTTCGCAAATTGCTGCTCTTAAATCTATATCACCTGGCATCGGAGCATATTGATTAAATCCATCTTTCATCGCTTTATTTACGAGTTCAATTAAAAGGGGGTCACTCTCAAAATTCGGAAATCCTTGAGAAAGGTTTAATGCTTGGTGATCAGCAGCCATTTTACTCATCACTGAGAAAATAGAGGTGGTAACATTTGGAAGTTTAGATATCATTAAGACTACTGAAATTAAAAATCATCGAAATATAACCGATGTTATAAAATTTACTTCAAGATAAGTAAAATAATAGTAGGTTAAAAAAATGGTAATTAATAGCAGTTTTTAAATTAGCCTTTTATGCTAGCTTTTAAAAATTCTCTATTCATCCGTGCGATATTTTCCAATGAAATTCCTTTTGGACATTCTATCTCACATGCACCGGTATTTGTACAGTTACCAAAACCTTCTAAGTCCATTTGAGATACCATATTTTTTACTCTATCTGCAGCCTCTACTTGTCCTTGCGGCAATAAAGCATATTGTGATACTTTTGCCCCAACAAATAGCATTGCAGATGAGTTTTTACAGGTAGCAACGCAAGCACCACAACCAATACATGTTGCAGCGTCCATTGCTGTATCTGCAGCTTCTTTTGCAATAGGTATTGAATTTGCATCTTGTGTATTCCCAGATGTATTTACAGAAATATAACCTCCAGCATGTTGTATTCTATCAAAAGCAGAACGGTCTACAGCTAAATCTTTAATCACAGGAAATGCTGCTGCTCTCCAAGGTTCAATTGTAATTGTGTCACCATCTTTAAACATACGCATATGAAGTTGGCAAGTTGTTACTCCTCGGTCAGGACCATGTGCTTCTCCATTAATATACATAGAGCACATC
>SGZC01000074.1 GCA_004213605.1 Flavobacteriales bacterium | reverse complement strand
GCCGTTTATAATAAACTCGGAGGATATTGGGATCCTTGTGAAATTTGGAAATCTATAGATGGTGGTAATTCTTGGAACAAAACTATAAGTAACCCTTCGGGAAACAATAGAAGATTTAGAATTTCGATTCACCCAGAAGATGCTAATCATATTTGGGTTTGCACAGCAAGAGGTGTTGATGGAGATAAAGTACACAACTCAGTGGATGGAGGAGAAACTTGGAGTAATAAAACTACTACAAATCTAGATGGAGAGAATTTAAAAGATATCTTATATCAAGGAGGAAGTAATGATTTAGTATATGTTACTTCTCAATATGGTGTTCTTTATTGGGATAATAACACTAATAATTGGATTGATTATTCTTCAGGTTTACCCTTAATTGCAAAATCATTTCAAATTAATCCATTTTACAGAGATGGTGAACTTAGATTAGGGTCAAATGGAAGAGGAGTTTGGGGTAGAGAAATGGCAGATAACATGATTGTACCTATTGCACAACCCATTACTTATGACGATATTGTAAGATGTCCTACTGATGAAATTCAATTTGATTGTTATTCTATGTTAAAACACGATGGTGCTTCATGGGAATGGACAATAACTCCAGAACCAATTTCTATTTCTTCAACTTCGGAAAGAAATCCTGTAGTTATTTTTGGCAATGAGGGCTCTTATACTGTTAGCTTAAAAGTTACAGATGCTCAAGGAAATTCTAATACAAAAACTATAGAGAATATGGTAACAGTTGTAGATGATTGTCCTAATTGCATCTCCTATGGTAATATGGATTATGCAACAGCAGTAACATTAGTAAATTTTAATGAAATAAATAATGCAACTGGAAAAGAAGCTCCCTACACAGATTACTCTAACGATATTTCTACAACTGTAGAAGTAGGAGACTCACATAATTTAACAGTTAATGTAAATACTGATGGTAATTATACAGTTTACGCAAAAGCATGGGTTGATTGGAATCAAGATTTAGATTTTGATGATCCAAATGAAGAATACGATTTAGGTTTTGCCACAAATACTGCTGACGGACCAACAGATTTATCACCATTAACAATTACCATTCCTCAAAATGCATTAAATGGTAGTACCACTATGAGAGTTTCTGCAAAATACAATGGGCCACCTACTCCTTGTGAAACAAATTTTGATGGTGAAGTTGAAGACTATGAGATTGTTGTAATTAACATATTAGGTGTCATTTCAAATACTCTAGAAACCAATCCTATTATTTATCCAAACCCTACTCAGGGTAATTTTTCAATTGATTTGGGAGCTAGTTATCCAACGATGAAATTATCTATCGTCGATTTAAATGGTAAAACTATTAAAACTTACAACTACTCTAATAGTGAATTGATTAATTTAAATTTAAATATTGTTACTGGTATTTATATTATTAATTTAGAATCTGAAGATAAAAAAGCAGTTATTAGGTTATTAAAAAAATAAAATACTATGAAATTTAAATGTATTTTTTATTTGTTGGTAATGATTCCTTTATTATTAATATCTCAAAACACTATAAAAGCTACTTTTACACCCGAAGAAGATTTTACTTGGGGTATTCTTTATAAAAATTCTCCTACTGGAAAAAAATATGTTGCACAGAGTAAATTTGTGAAAGGGCATATAGTTTTCAAACTCAATGAAAAAGCAACAAAAGGAATCTATAAATTGGTTTACGCAGTACCTCAAAATGAATATAATTTTGATCTTATTTATAATGGGAAAGAGGATATCGAGTTGAAATTTAACTTAAATGATGGTGCTATATTTCTAAAATCGGCTGAAAATATATTGTTATTTTCTTATTTGAGCGAACTAACATCTTTGGGTAAATCACTAGAAGCAGAATTCTCAAAAAATCAAATTAATCGTAAAGCTATCACTACTATTTTTGATACACAACGAGAATTACAAATAACCTATGAAGAAAAGTCTAAAGGGATGTTAGTAAATCACTTTATAAAAGCGAATAAGCCATATACTCCATCTAAATATGAGCCCAAATCAAGTTATATAAAAAATCAAACTACTGATTATTTTAAAAATATTGACTTTAGTAACGAAGTATTACAAAGTTCTAATTTATTATTAGATAAATCATTAGCCTATGTTTATAGTGTTGTAAATGAGGGATTTACCGACGAAAACAATTATAGTTTTAATATTGATCAAGTAGTCGCAAAAACTAGATTTGCGAACCCCATTTTTAGAAAGTCATTTTTAGAAAAAATGTGGCAAAAATTTGTCTCTAATGATGATATAATAGTCGCCAATTATTTAGCCGAAAGATATTTAATACCGCTAGCTAATCAACAAAATGACACCAGCCTCGCTTTAAAATTAATACAATTTAAAAATCTATCTATCGGGAATTCTGCGCCCGATTTTATACTAGATGAAAGTAGCCGAAAAAAATTAAGTACATTGGATGTGGCAGAAAATTATATTTTGGTTTTTTGGAGTAGCGGATGTTCTCATTGCTTAAAAGAACTTCCCCAACTTCACAGTTTGAGTCAGAAACTGAACAGCACAAAATACAAGGTAGTTGCAGTTGGCTTAGAAGAGAATAATACAAAGTGGTCAAGTGAAATTAAAAATTTTCCAAACTTCATCAATGCAATAAAATTACAAAAATGGGATAATAAAGTGGTTAAAGATTATGCATTAACGAGTACTCCTACCTATTTCTTGTTGGATCAAAACAAAAAATTTAAATTTAAACCAGAAGGTCTTAAAGATTTAGAAGCGTATTTGAATAAGGAATAAATTTTAAAAGTGATAAAAAGCATTTTCAAAGTGCTCAATTTTTTCTTCTCTTTTATTTTTGATGATAGCAATAATATCAAATCGAACTTCTACATCTAAATTTTTAGAAATAATGTACTCATTTGCAGCTTTTACTAATAACTTAATTTTTGAAGGGCTAACAAAATCTTGAGGATTTCCAAAAAAATCACTAGTTCTGGTTTTCACTTCTACCACTACGATAGTCCCTTTATTTTTTTGTGCAACAATGTCTAACTCAGCTTTATTAAAGTAAAAATTTTTTGCTAAAATAGTATAGCCGTTTTTTACCAAATAAGCTGCTGCTATCTTCTCCCCTTTTTTTCCTAATTCATTATGATAAGACATGATTAAAAATCGAAAATTAAGATTGTCTCCGTTTTAGAAATTATTAATTCAGCTTTTCTTCCTAAAATTAACGCTCTATTATCTTTTATATGACCAGCAGGAAAATTAAAAACTATTGGGTAGTTATAATCGTCACAAATACTCAAAATTATTTCTTCAGCAGATTGACCAAATGGAATATCATTATCATGCATTTGCGTCATCCCACCAATAATTAGTCCTTCTAATTGATCAAGCATGCCGTTTCGTTTTAGATTTTGAAGCATACGATCAATGTGATATAAATACTCATCTAAATCTTCAATAAACAAAATTTTCCCTTTTGTGGAAATAGAAGATGAACTTCCGCACAGTGAATATAACATAGAAAGATTGCCCCCTACCAACACTCCTTTTGCATTTCCCGTAACATTAGATACTTCAGAAGGAATAGTAATATTAGTATTGTTCCCAAAAAGTGAACTTTTTAAAGATTGAACACAAGCTGCTGTTTTAGTTTCAATTGAAATCGGCATTTGGGCATGCAATGTTTCAAATCCTAATTGATGTAAATGACAATGTAAGACGGTAACATCACTGTAACCTATAATCCATTTTGGGTTGTTTTTAAAATTGCTGAAGTCCAACAGATCAATCATTCTAACCGTGCCATAGCCGCCTCGAGCACACCAAATTGCTTTTATTTTGGGATTGTCTAACATTTCTTGAAAATCAGACGCTCTTAATTTATCATTCCCTGCAAATTGATGTTCTTCCGCCTCAATAGAGGTTCCTATAACTACATTCAGCTTCCAATTCTTTAGTATAGCTAAGGCAGGAATTAATTCCTTTTTAGATACCTTTCTAGCTGAAGAAACAATGGCAACTGTATCTCCTTTTTGTAAATAATTTGGGCGAATCATATGTCTTTATTACACCTTTAAAGTAATGAAAAATACGCTTTCCCATTAATATTTAGTCATAGAATTAATAAATCACTCATTTTCAGTAGCTTTTTTTAATTCTTTTCAATGGGACCAGTTGCTTTTACTTTGTGTAACGAGTCTTCGATTGTACCTAAATTTGATCAGGAAAGCACCGATTCTATATTCTTAAAGAAATACAAAATAGATTGAGTTATGGACAATGTATAAAACGTATTTCGACAGGAATACACTATAACGGTGACTCGATATTAATTAAATAATTTCTTTTAAAAATCAGCAAGCATCAGCATAAATAAAATCCTTATTTTTGTGGTATAAAATTGAGTATGCAGAATTCACCAAAACGGTTTACCATAACGGCAGCACTGCCTTACACTAACGGACCTGTACATATAGGACATTTAGCAGGCGTTTACGTTCCTGCAGATATTTATTCCCGTTTTCAACGATTACAAGGCAACGATGTGGCTTTTGTTTGTGGAAGCGATGAACATGGAGTTCCTATTACAATAAAGGCTAAAAAAGAAGGCATTACTCCACAACAAGTGGTCGATAAATACCATACTATTATTAAAGAATCGTTTCAGGAGTTTGGGATTACCTTCGATAATTATTCGCGTACTTCTGCAAAAATACATCACAATACCGCTTCCGATTTTTTTGAAAAATTATACGAAGAGGGGAAATTTATAGAACAAACTACCGAGCAGTTTTACGATCAAGAAGCCAACCAGTTTTTAGCAGATCGTTTTATAATAGGTACTTGCCCAAAATGTGGTTTTGAAGAAAGTTATGGTGATCAATGCGAAAGTTGTGGAACATCTCATAACGCAACAGATTTAATCAATCCAAAATCTTCTATTACCGGAAACACCCCTGCATTGAAAGAAACCAAACATTGGTTTTTACCTTTAGACAAATATGAACCTTGGCTTAAGGAATGGATTGTTGAAGGGCATAAAAAAGATTGGAAATCGAATGTTTATGGACAATGTAAATCCTGGATCGATGACGGTTTACGACCCAGGGCGGTTACCCGAGATTTGGATTGGGGAATCCCAGTACCGGTAGAAGGTGCCGATGGAAAAGTATTATACGTATGGTTTGATGCTCCTATTGGTTATATTTCTGCAACTAAAGAATGGGCAGAAAAAGAAGGAAAAGATTGGGAACCTTATTGGAAGGATGTAGACACTAAAATGCTTCATTTTATCGGAAAAGATAATATTGTTTTTCATTGTATTATTTTTCCGAGTATGTTAAAGGCTGAAGGCTCGTATATCTTACCAGAGAATGTACCTGCCAACGAGTTTTTAAATCTGGAAGGCAATAAAATTTCAACTAGCAAAAACTGGGCGGTATGGCTGCATGAGTATTTGCAAGATTTTCCAAATCAGCAAGACGTATTGCGCTATGTTTTAACAGCAAACGCACCAGAAACCAAAGACAACGATTTTACCTGGGCAGATTTTCAAGCTAGAAATAATAATGAATTGGTAGCTGTCTTTGGAAACTTCATCAACCGTGTGGTGGTTTTAACCAATAAATATTACAACGGAATTGTTCCAAAACCCGCTTCTTTATCTGAAGTAGATTTAAAAATCTTATCTGAATTAAAAGCCTACCCTAAAGTGATAGAAAGTTCTTTAGAACGTTACCGATTTAGAGAAGCGCAAGCCGAATTAATGAATGTGGCTCGATTGGGAAATAAATACCTAGCAGATGAAGAGCCCTGGAAAAAGGTTAAAACGGACGAAGAAAGAACAAAAACTATTATGTATGTTTCACTTCAGATTGCTGTTGCTCTAGCAGTTTTAAGCGAGCCGTTTTTACCTTTTACTTCAACTAAATTAAAGACTATGTTATGTTTTTCCGAACTTGATATAGAATCTGTATGGAAAGATATTTCAAACAAAGATGTTTTAATCCCTCCAGCACATCAAATAGCAAAAGGCGATTTACTTTTTAGTAAAATTGAAGATGGGCAAGTACAACAGCAATTAGATAAATTAGAAGCTACTAAAAAATCAAACGAAATGATGAATTCAAGTCCAGAACCACAAAAAGACACCATTCAATTTGACGATTTTACCAAGTTAGATATGCGTGTGGGTACTATTTTAGAAGCCGAAAAAATGGCAAAAACTAAAAAATTACTGATCCTAAAAGTAGATACCGGGATCGATGTTCGGACCATTGTTTCTGGTATAGCCGAAAGTTTTTCTCCCGAAGAAGTAATCGGCAAAAAAGTAACGGTGTTGGTCAACTTAGCTCCAAGAGCACTTAGGGGAGTTGATAGTGAAGGAATGATCTTAATGGCTGAAGCTCCCGATGGCAAATTGGTCTTTTTAAATCCCGATGACGAGAAGGTTTCTAATGGAGCTTCTATTAGTTAAATAGCTCTCATTAAAATTCAAAAATAGCCGGTTTCATTTGTTGTTTGTACTCTTTTGAGTTAAGCTCTTTAATTATAAAAAAACTATTATTTTTGTCATTTATTCTTTTAACCTTGTAAATTAGTATAGCATGCAACTGTACAATACGCTGAGCGCAAAAGAGAGGACAACCATATTGGAAGAAGCGGGAGAAGACCGTTTAACCCTCTCTTTTTATAAATATGCTAAAATTGGCAATCCAGAACTATTTAGAAACCATCTATTTTTGGCTTGGGATGACCTTGAAGTCTTAGGGCGTATTTATGTAGCCCATGAAGGAATTAACGCACAATTATCAGTGCCTGGTAAAAAATTTAATGATTTTAAAAACTTTTTAGACGGTATTTATTTTCTAGAAAATTGTCGTTTAAATATTGCTGTAGAACAGCATCTAAAATCATTTTTAAAATTAAAAATAAAAGTACGTCATAAAATTGTAGCGGATGGCCTAAATGATGACACTTTTGATGTAACTGATATTGGTATTCATGTAAATGCTTCAAAATTTAATAATTTAATAGAAGATCCTGATACTGTCCTAGTGGATATGCGAAACCATTATGAGAGCGAAATTGGACACTTTAAAAATGCCATTACTCCCGATGTAGACACTTTTCGTGACTCATTGGATATTATAGAGGAAAATCTTAAAGATCATAAAGAAGACAAAAAACTAGTCATGTATTGTACTGGTGGTATCCGTTGTGAAAAAGCAAGTGCTTATTATAAACACAAAGGATTTAAAAACGTATTCCAATTAGAGGGTGGTATCATTGAATATACACGTCAAGTTAACGAACAAGATTTAGAAAATAAATTTTTAGGTAAAAATTTTGTGTTTGATCATCGCAGAAGTGAACGAATAAGTGATGATGTTATTTCTAATTGTCATCAATGTGGATCTCCTAGTGACACTCATATAAATTGTGCAAATGAGGCTTGTCACCTACTTTTTATTCAGTGTGAAGTATGTTCAGAGAAAATGGAATTAACCTGTAGTGAAG
>SGZC01000073.1 GCA_004213605.1 Flavobacteriales bacterium | reverse complement strand
CAAGCTGGTTTGAGCTGGATTACCGTCCTAAAAAAAAGAGAAAACTTTAGAGATGCTTTTGATCATTTTGATTATCATAAAATAGCCACTTATGATGAAAAAAAAATAGAATCGCTACTGCAAAATTCTGGCATTATTAGGAATAAATTAAAAATACTTTCAGCGATTAGCAATGCAAAATATTTTATAGAAATTCAAAATGAATTTGGTAGTTTCAGAAAATACATTTGGGGGTTTGTTAATGAAAATTCGATAAAAAATAATTTCAAAACATCATCAGAATATCCAGTAAAAACGCCATTAAGTGAAACTATTAGTAAGGATTTAATAAGTAGAGGTTTTAAATTTGTGGGGGCTACCATTATCTATGCTTTTATGCAAGCTTCAGGGATGGTTAACGACCATTTAGAAAGTTGTTTTAGATATCTAGAAGTTTAAAATATTACCAGAACGCTTCATTTTAAAGTTTAATTACTTTTTTTGTCACTTTTCCAAAGTCACCTTCAAAAGTTACTAAAAGTGTTCCTTTCCATTCTTTATTTAATGCAAGTGTTAATATTCCATTAACCTCAACTATGGTGGTAGTATTCAATTTTTGTCCTAAAATATTATATATCGAAACCTTAACCGATCCTTCAATCTGATTTAATTGAAAAGATACCTCTTCAGTAGTTGGGTTTGGATAAGGTGCTGAAATGTTATTATCAGCCCATTCTTCGTTAGAAAGATTGGTAACTATAAAGGTCCAAAAACCCTCAGGAGCTACTAAAGGTCTTGCTAACGATTTCCCTGAATTTGCTTCAGCTTCAATAAAATATTCAATACTCTCCGAACCAGGTGGTGTCAATAATTCTGTCGACCAATTATCATCATTTGTTATCGTCATTGATAACTGATTAAATTCTGAATCTCCTTCTTCTCTCCAATAAACAGTAGCATTATTAATTCCAGAAACATGTTTTATCATAGCATTTATAGACACATTAGTATTGCTTGTAGGCACTTCATTAATTGGTTGATGAACTATCCAAAGGGGCTCATCTACCCCAATCGTGTGGGTTATACAATGTATGGCTCCTAAACTTGCTATGAGGGGCTCGTTAGCATTATCTACATCAATTCCTACCACATTGTATCCCGGCAATAATTCTCTTAGATAGTTTAGGGCTGGCTCGTCTACTTCAGGCCGGTACGTCGGAACTATAATCGATTTATTTACAAAAACAGCGTTACTATAAGTACGATAATACCCTCCAGTATCAGGGTAGCTTCCTGAGGTACTTGGCGGAGCATCAATCCACTTTATTTCGTATGGTGTGCCAAAGGGAGATTGGAAATTACTTAACACATAATCAATATTTTCCTCAATTTGGGGCCCATCTGCAACTCCTTCGGGATACCTACTGACTAAAATTGTTTCTTCGTCTAAAAGCTTCATGTGCATATCGATATGATGAATCTCATCATAAGGTAAGGTTTCCATTTTAATATAGTTTTCAATTCCCATGTATGCATTCATAATGGCATCTATTTCTTCTTCTGTTTTAGCAGAAACATTGTAAGGATTTCCTGGTTCATTTTCCTCTAGGATTAAATTAGAAGCAAATGCATTGCCCAACCCGTCCGACATATAGTTCCCTCCCGTATTTACCAGATCATTTGTTCCGGTATCGGTCACATAGATGGGCATCCCTACCATCGTTGCGTGTTGGGTTGGCATAATGTCATCTAAAGGTCTTGGACGGTTATAAATCCAGTCGGCAAGTGCTCTTTCGCCCACATCATCTGAATAAATAGTGTTCCCTCCGTAATCACGAATCCAAATACTATTACTTCCAGTATTTAAAAACTCGACATTCGTTAAATCAACTCCTTGATTTGTTAAATAACTAACAACACTGGATTCATTTTGTGTCGTAATTATTACTTTACATTCTTGAACACCAACTTCAACAATTTGACGTAATATATTTTGATAAGCGTTGGTCCATCGGATTACTAAATACTCCACTTCTTCCCATTCTGCTGCTGCTCTAACTGGGCCTTCTGGAGGATCTGAAATAACTCGGTGACTATTGAATTGGAATTGAGGTAGTCGTTCTCTCTCTATCTCCGTTAATCCCTTTGGGAGTTCTTCTTGTGCTGTAAGGTAAAAAACAGAAAAAAACACAAGGAGGAATGAATATGATTTAAGAGCTAGATTTTTCATTTTTAGTTTTTAATTAACGAAGATAACAATCTAACAGGTATTATTTTAAGTATTTTAAAAATTCATGTCTTGGTATTTCTTGAGCCCCGAGACTTTCTAAATGCGGCGTATACATTTGGCAGTCAATCAGCCTATAATTTTCAATTTTTAGTTTTTTTACTAAATAATAAAAAGCAATTTTTGAGGCATTATTTTTTTTACTAAACATACTTTCACCACAAAATATTTTTTTTTCTTTTAAATCAATTCCATAAAGTCCTCCAACTAATTGATTGTCTGACCATACCTCTACAGATTGGGCATGTCCTTTTTTGTATAGTTGAATATAGGCAGCTATCATATTTTCAGTTATCCAAGTTCCTAGTTGTCCTTTTCTTTTGATCTTAGAACAGCAATTTATAACCTCTTCAAAGGAGGTGTTTAAAGTTATTTTGTACTTATTACTGAGGATTGTTTTTTTTAAACTTTTTGAAACTTTAAAGCTTTCTGGCAATAAAATCATACGGGGATCTGGACTCCACCACAACAAAGGTTGATCATTGTTAAACCATGGAAAAATTCCTGAATGGTATGCATACATAAGCCTCTCAACTGAAAGGTCTCCTCCAACAGCGATTAATCCATCTTTGTTAGATTGGTCATGATTTGGAAACCAAATAGATTTAGATAATTGATGCAATTTTTATGAGAATAAAAAAACCTAAAGAATATGAAATAATATACTTTAGGTTTTTGATTAATAGAAATTTTTTACTTAAAAAGGAAGATCGTCTTCTGCCTCTGTTTTTATAGTATCTGCGGCTTGAAAAACTTCCTCAGGGGGCATTGGTGGCATATCTGGTGACCCAGCAGTTGTCAAGTTTTCTATTCTCCAACCCTGTATGGAATTAAAATATTTAACCTCTCCTTGTGGATTTGTCCATTCTCTTCCTCTTAAGTTGATGTTGATTTTAACATCTTGTCCAACTGAAAAGTTATTTAGCAAGTCTGTTTTGTCTTGAACAAACTCAACCATAATAGATTGCGGATATTGTTCTGCTGTAGTTACTACAACTTCTCTTTTTCTAAAACCGTTACTCCCAAACTCTTGCGTTTCACCAATTAATTTGATTTTTCCTTGTACTTCCATCTTAATTTATATTATTAGTTACTTTATGTTCATTAAATCGATTGCTAAAAGCAATTTAAACGCCTCTAAAACATTTCCTTTTTGTAACATGTTTTGTGCTTGCTTTTGTATAGTTTCTTTATTGCTTGTTTGAATATCAACAGATTTTTCAGCCTCTAAGTTAAGATATTCTTTGACTTCGCTTGGAGTAGGAATCTTTTCAGAATTCCCTAGAACCCCTAAATCATTTCCCGAGAGTATCTTACTGTTTTTTATTGATTCTGGAAGCGCATCTACTCCTATACCTCTTGTCTTGATAGGCTTGATAACTTCAAACATTCCTTCTCTAGAACGGTTATACCAATTACTCCCCATTCTGGCTACAGCATCTATCTTATTTGCATCTATCTTTCCATCTGCATCTAAAACAGTTTTTTTTATGTGTAATTTTACAACCTCTGCGATGATTAAATTTCCAGCACCTCCTTGATTTCCTAGAGAAATAACATCATTTACCTTACATTCAAACTGAACAGGTGCTTCTTGTACCCGTGGAGGTTTTACAATATCTGAAGCAACCTCAGTTAGTCCAGATTTTATAAATTCATTAACGCCTTCAGGATATTCGGTAGAGGATAATGACATTTGTTGAACCATATCGTAATTTACAATATTAATTACCACTTCTTTGGTAATTAATATATTTTCTAGGGTATGTTTTGTAGTATTATCCCTTACCCTTCTTGCTGGTGAAAAAACTAAAATTGGTGGATTCGCACTAAATACATTAAAAAAACTAAAAGGTGATAAATTAACATTCCCTGCTGCATCCACAGTGCTTGCAAAAGCAATTGGACGCGGAGAAACGGCACTTAATAAATAACCATGCAATTTGCCAGTACTAACTTCTTGAGGTAAAATTGATAACATCACAGCAAATATATTGAAACACTATCTTGTGTAAAAATATGTTTATACAATAATATCAACATATTTACTTTATATTTACTCTAAGCATTGATAAAATCTATACTAAAATTAGTATGCTAAAAAATAACTCGTTTAACCGTTGGCTATTGTTTATTTCCTCTGTTGGAATTATATTCTTAATCATATGGAATACATTTTCATTTTTTAAAATTTTAAAAGAAAATGAACGAATAAAAATGGAAATATGGGCAACTGCTCAAGAAGATATCAAAAAAAGTGATCAGTTAAAGTTAAGTTTTAGCGAAACATCACTCGAAGTACTTCAGAGTAATACGACGACTCCAATGATATCATATAGTCCAAAAGAGGAAACTTATATTCATAGAAATATTTCTAAAAATGAAATTAATACCCCTGAAAAAAGAGAGAAACTAATCAACCGTTTTACTGAGGAATATAAACCTATAGAGGTCTATTACAATGAAGAATTATTACAAATTATCTATTTTGGAAATTCTCCACTCATCAACAAAATTAAATATTATCCTATTGCACTCATTTTTATAATGCTGCTTTTCTTTTTTGCTATTTATTTCTTTTTCAGAACAGCAAGAGCCTCCGAACAAAACAAACTATGGGCTGGAATGGCGAAAGAAACAGCTCATCAAATTGGGACTCCGCTTTCATCATTGGTGGGATGGACTGAGATATTAAAATCTGAAAACATAGACCCATCATACATTCTTGAAATGGAAAAAGATATTGAACGATTAAAAACGATTACCGATCGTTTTTCTAAAGTTGGTTCTGTCCCTACAATGAAAATTACTGATGTGGTTAAAGAAACAAAAACTTCATTTGATTATCTTCAACGACGTTCCTCTAAACTAATTAACTTCTCAATTGATCTTCCAGACATTCCTTTAACTGTTAATTTAAATCCTCAGTTATACAGCTGGACCATCGAAAATATTGTAAAAAATGGAATAGATGCAATGAAAGGGAAAGGAGATATTCATATCTCTATTACCAGCAATTTAAAAGCTGCTTTTATTAGAATATCCGATACGGGAAAAGGAATCTCAAAAAAAGATTTTAACACAATTTTTTCGCCTGGAGTAACCTCTAAAAAAAGAGGTTGGGGCTTGGGGCTTTCCCTAGCAAAAAGAATTATTGAAGGGTATCATAAAGGAAAAATAAGAGTATTGAAAAGCAATATTAATGAAGGGACCACTATGGAAATTATGTTATACTTAAAGAAAGTAGAGTCTTTATAAGCCTTTAAAGTTGATCTGTATTTTTTGTGCTAGACTGATAAATTCCTCATCATTCATGACTATTTTAGACGTAAAAGACATGTCTTTTAAATGATTCATGGGGATTAAATGAACATGAACATGCGGAACTTCAAGACCAATAACCGATAATCCAACACGATTGCATTCTATTGTTTTTTCTAAAGCCAAACCAACCTTTCTCGAAAAATTCATCAAGCCATTATACGTTTTCTCGTCTAAATCTAGTAAGCGATCAACTTCTTTTTTTGGAACACAGAGCGTATGACCTTTTGTATTGGGATTAATATCTAAAAAAGCAAAAAAATCTTCAGTCTCAGCTACTTTATAGCAGGGAATTTCACCTTTGATTATTTTTGTAAAAATCGATTTCAAATCTTATACTCTAGTTATTTCTAATACATCAAACTTCATTGTTCCATTTGGAACAACTACCTCAGCTACATCACCAACTTTTTTTCCCAGTAAGCCTTTTCCTATAGGAGAATCTACTGATATTTTCCCTGAAGCTAAATCGGCTTCACTTTGCGCAACCAACTTGTAAGTCATCTCCATTCCATTGGTGGTATTTTTAATTTTTACGGTAGAGTGGATCAAGGCTTTCGAAGTGTCTAATTGTGATTCGTCAATAATTCTAGCAGTAGATAGGGTTGCTTCTAGTTTAGAAATATGCATTTCTAGCATTCCTTGCGCTTCTTTTGCGGCATCGTATTCTGCATTTTCACTCAGATCTCCCTTGTCTCTGGCCTCAGCTATTGCTTGAGACGCTTTAGGCCGTTCTACGTCTTTTAATTGATTTAATTCGTCTCTTAATTTTTTTAATCCTTCTGCCGTATAATATGAAATTTTACTCATAATTCTTTATTTTTAATGATTTTTTACCGTGTTTCTTTTTGTTTTTCCTGTCATCTTTCACAGTAATAAAAAAATCCCACACGAGATGGGATTCTAGCGTACAAAGATACTAAAAAATAAAATATCAGTTGGTTTTTGTTGTACTTTTACCTTTTAATCAAATAAAAATGAAAAAAAAAATAGTTGCTTTACTAATGGTTTTAAGTCTAATTTCGTGCAGCAATAATGATGATAATAGTCAAAATCAAAATCCCTATTTAGCGATTCCTCCTGTAAACATCAATTTAAATTTAAATTTACCAGAATACAACGCATTAAAATTTCCAGGTAATTCAATTATTTATACGAATCAGGGTATCAAAGGAATTGTCATTTACTGTGTGACAGAAAATCAATATATTGCTTCAGAATTGAGCGACCCCAACCATATCCCCAATACCTGCTCTCGAATGAGTGTAGAAGGTATTATCGCCTCCTGCTTGTGTGATGACGGTAACAGTTATGATATCGTAACCGGACAATTTACCCCACAAAATAACGACAAGTACCCTATGTTACAATATCGAACTGAGCGAAATGGAGAGGTTGTTAATATCTTCAATTAAATTAAAATTTTACGGTAGCACCTATTAAAAAATTAATAGTTGCCTGAGGATAATATCCTGTACCCTCAATTGTTGTTATTGCGTTGGGATCTGACCATGTATCATCATAGGTATAATAATATCCATTTGACACATATTCTACATTAAGAATATTATTTACAAGACCTGTTACAACTATTTCTCTTAAAAATGGGATGTTGTCAATCTTATAAGAAACATTAAAATCATTTATAAAATAAGCATCCAATTTAGAGACATCACTATCCACGTTCCCCATATATTGTTCACCAACATATTTAGAATACCATCCTAATTGTAAGTTTTTAACTGGCTCGTATTCAAACTTATTTCCAGCTACAATATTAGGAGAGAATGATAAATTTGTAGCACCTAAGTTTACTAATTCACCATCAATAGATGATACAAAGTCTATGTTTTTATTATTACTTAAAGCAAGATTTGGTAAAATTCTAAAATTATCACAAATTAAAAATACCGCATCTATCTCTATACCCAAACGATAGCTTTTTCCACTTGTAGCTCTTAGAGGAGCTCCAGTATCATCTATTGCTCCAGTTAATACCAACTGATCTTTATAGTTCATAA
>SGZC01000072.1 GCA_004213605.1 Flavobacteriales bacterium | reverse complement strand
TCGAAGTCCAGGAGTTTTTAATATAAACTTTTCAAGATCGGTACTCATAGTGCTTTTAGGCTTAAATCCATATTACTAACCGAATGAGTTAATGCTCCACTAGAAATATAATCGACGCCACAGTCAGCGTATTTTTTTACAGTTTCTAAAGTGATTCCTCCGCTGGATTCAGTAAGGCATTGATTTCCAATTAATGAAACAGCTTTTTTGGTATCCTCATAATTAAAATTGTCTATTAAAATTCTGTACACACTATCGGATTGAAGTATTTCTTTGATTTCTTCCATATTTCTTGCCTCAACGATTATTTTTAAATCCAGGTCCTGCTCCAATAAATATTGTTTCGTTTTATTAATGGCTTTGGTAATTCCACCACAAAAATCAATATGGTTGTCCTTTAACATAACCATATCATAAAGAGCAAAACGATGATTTTCACCTCCTCCAATTTTTACAGCCCATTTTTCAAGAGCTCTTATTCCGGGGGTAGTTTTACGGGTATCTAATATTTTTGTTGAGGTCTCTTTCAATAAATCTACATAGCGCTTTGTTTTTGTTGAAATGGCACTCATTCGTTGCATTGCATTTAAAATTAGACGCTCCGATTTTAAAATAGATTGCGAATTTCCAGAGACGTAAAAACAAATATCTCCTGATTTTACCAAATTTCCATCTTCAATCAAAATTTCCATTTTTAATCCTGGATCTACATAATTAAAAACACGCTTGGCAAATTCAACACCAGAAATTACTCCATCTTCTTTGATCAATAACTTTGCTTTACCAACAGCCTCACTAGGTATACATGCCAGGGAGCTATGGTCTCCAGTACCAACATCTTCACGGATGGCATTGGCTATTATAAGATCTATTTCTTTATTAAATTCTGATGTAGTTATCATCATTTAGGTTTTTAACAAAAATAAGAAATTAGCGCAAAGCAATTGAAAAGATATCGTAATATTAAATAATCAAATTCTTTCTATTTTTGAAAATAATAAACTACGCCAAACCATTTACTAAAATTCAATGAAAATAAAACTAGTAGCTATCGGAAAAACAGACGCTAACTCTTTGCAGTTATTAATTGACGAATATTGTAAACGGCTCGGGTTCTATATTTCATTCAGCATCGATATCATTCCAGATATCAAAAACTCAAAAAATCTATCTGAGGTGCAACAAAAAATAGCTGAAGGAAAAGAACTACTAAAAAAATTTGAAAAATCTGATGCTGTTGTTTTGCTCGATGAACATGGAACTCTTTATAACTCCATTAAATTTTCAGCATTTCTTCAAAAAAAAATGAACAGTGGCCTTAAACAATTAATCTTTGTAATTGGGGGACCCTATGGTTTCAGTGAGGAAGTTTACAAACGTTCCAATGGGAAAATTTCCCTATCTCCTATGACTTTTTCGCACCAAATGGTACGCTTATTTTTTACCGAACAATTGTATAGAGGTTTTACTATTTTAAGAAATGAACCCTACCACCATCAGTAACTTAACCGCTGCTATCGTTCTTATTCTACAATAAATTTAGTGCGAAAATAGTTCGTATTGTTATGTATCATTAAAATATAGAAGCCTTTATTTAATTGATGATCTACTGTAATAACTTCGGTTGTACTAGAAATATTTTTTGTCAATACCAACTGACCCGAAGAATTATACACCAATACCTCTAAATTTTCAAAACGATTGTTCGCTCCCCGTTTTATAGTTAGCTTGTCAGAAACAGGGTTTTCCATCAAATAAAAATTTGCATACGCTGATTCTTGAAGAGATAGGGGTACTTCTCGAATTTCTGATAATGCAAAAGCAACGTTTTGCTCCGTTAATTGAACATGAAATTCATTGACACCAGGAATATGAGCACTTTCAAAAGGAGAGTTATCCACATTTGGAATAGCAAACCAATCGTTTTCATTTTCAATTGCCATAGCGCTAATACTGGGTATAAAGGAATATTCACTTTGTTCAAGATTTTCAAAAAATTCGATAATAATGGGATCATCAAGCTCTCCTAAGCCGGATGCGATATCACTTTTTCCACCTGGGGAAGCATCGACTCCATCGGAATACGAAAAAGATGCAGCATCGGCTCCAAAGGTAGCAAGTGGAATTCCAGCTAAAAAAGTTGAGAAATTGGTTACGTTAATAGCCGCTCCTGCTTCAGGTGTAAAGTTGATCTTAATATCAGCAGTTAAGGTAGCTCCTAGGTCTATTGTGGTATTAATCATTTCGATTCCAGGCGATCCTATAGATGTTCCTTGTCCACTCCCATTAATCATACTAACATTACGCACATCAGACGGAAATCCTAAATCATTTAACTCTGTTTGAAAGGCATCCCTAAAATTTGGAGCGCCTTCAGGTAACAGCAAATTAGGATCTTGCTCAAAGTCAGAACCTGTTAATAGATGTCCTAAATAATGATCCAATAACATTTCTTTAGCGGCCGGACTATTTAAAACATTGTCAACAACCAATTGAGCTTGGTCATTGTCCAATTGTTTTGCAAAATAATTAATAAGGTATTGAAACCCTATTGGAATGTTTGCCCCCAAATGAGGAGCATCAAACGAAATATACAATCGGGTTTCATGCGGGAGCCCATTTTCTTCCATATAAGCTAGCCCATATCGACTTATTAACCCTCCCATGCTGGGGCCAATAATTACCAATTCTTCACTGCCGACTTTTTCAGAATTAATCAAATTAATTAATTCAATGAGTACCATCGCGTTGCGTTGTATATAGTCTGCGCCACCGTCAATATCTTTGCCGTCAGTAGTGTATAACGGTGCGTTTAAAGCAACAAAATCATAGCCCTCATCTCTCAAAATATCAGCTAAATTTTGTCCAGCTATATCTAAACTAGCATAAAGCATCGACAAATTTCTAGTATCTCCGGGATCAAAACCATCAACCATAATAATGGGTTTGTCTAATAAACCATCTACATTGTCCATGAAAATTTCATATTCGCCTTGCCCAAAATATGCTTGAGATTCATCATAACCTTGGTAAGGGATAGTTGCTGTTATAGTTTGAGCAGATAAGTAAGAACAAAATAAAAAGAATGCTGTTAGTGTAAAATTTTTCATAAATATAATTTTGAGCGATATTTTTTACAATATACATGATTTTGTTTTGCTGATAAATTTTTAAAATCTAATGGTTTCTCATTCTAACCAATCGAGCAGCGGAGTAATAATTAAAATTATTTTTAATGGTTTACTTTTCATTATAGAAGATTTTAGATGAATCCAACATAAAAATCCTTAGTAGCTTATCGTTTCTAGATTTTTAAATTAAACATTTTCGTCCATAAGATTCTGAAAACATTCAAGGTGTTTTGCAATATGGAAGCCATCTACCAAGCCATGATGCACATAAATTGCTACATTCATGAGTTGTTGCGCGTCGCGAGTAAACATTTTTCCAAATGTAATTTTTGGAGCGGTTTCATCAAATTTAAATTTTCTGGCATGTGTCAAACTTGAGAACGTATGCCAGGGTATGGATGAATAATGAACAACATCTTTTCTGGTATCGCCCTCTTTTAGCCGAATACCTGAAGAGTTTTTAACCTTATTAATTTCAGATTGTAAGCCATTATTAAAAATATTAAAATCCTGATCAAAAGGCGTAAAGGTAAAAGCAAACGTACCGTCAGCTCTTCCAATGGTAGTCGCTGGATGAATCTGGTCATAAACAATAATTTGATCGCCAATGATTCGGCACCTCATTTCTTCGACAAGATTGACCGCACAAATAGATTTATGAAGATAATACGAAAAAAATGATTGCTTCCTAGATTTGGCTATTTGGTAGGCCTTGGTACAATCAATTTCAGAAACTATTCCGAAATAGGGTTCATCATACTTTGAAAAAAAATCAAAATGTTCTTTCCGTTTCCATGAAGATTGATCAATAATTTTCATAATAGACAAAAAATTTAATTCAATTATTATAACTGTTCAAAAAAATTAAAATTTCATAAAAAATCGGATCCATGAAAGCTTTCTTTCGGAGTGAGGATAATATTTTAAGGACAATTCTATCAAATTAGATTTATCCAATATACTCTTGTAATGAGTAAAAGATTTAAAGCCCGCTTCACCATGATAAGAACCAATCCCACTATTCCCGACTCCACCAAACGGTAATTTTGGATTTGCGATGTGCATAATAGCTTCGTTTATGGCTCCACCTCCAAATGATATTTTTTGTAAAATATTCTTTTTTACACTCTTTTTAGTAGAGAATAGGTAACAAGATAATGGCTTTGGATTATTATTCACATAGGAGATTGCTTCCTCCAAATCCTCGTAGGGTAATACGGGTAAAATGGGACCGAAAATTTCTTCCATCATAACTTCATCATCAATTGTAACTCCTTTTAATACAGTTGGTTCAATTACTCTATCTAAAGTATTTACACCACCTCCGTAGTAAATTTTTTCAGAAGGAATCATGTTGGACAAACGCTCTAAATTTTTATGATTAATTATTTGCGTATAATTTCCATTTTCTATGGAAAATTTTTCTTTTTCAATTTCAATTTTTATTAATTCTAAAAATTGTTTTTCAATCGATTTATGAACAAAAACGTAATCTGGTGCTATACACGTTTGTCCTGCATTTATAAACTTTGCCCACACCAATCTTTTAACAGTCATATTTAAATTACACTCTTGAGTAATAAAAGCTGGACTTTTTCCACCCAACTCGAGCGTAACAGGTGTTAAATTTTTAGCTGCTGCCTGATAAATAATTTTCCCAACCTGTGGGCTTCCGGTAAAAAATATCTTGTCAAATTTATTTTCTAATAAAAGTGTAGTTTCAACGACACCACCCTCGATTACTTTTAAATACTTCGGAGGAAAATTTTCATTAATTAGTTTTGCCATCAAAGAACTCGTATGGGGAGCAATTTCACTCGGCTTGATTACTACCGTGTTCCCTGCTGCTATGGCTGCTATGACGGGTGACAAGGTCAGTTGATAGGGATAATTCCAAGCGCCAATTACTAAACAAACTCCAAGTGGCTCAGGAACAATATAACTTTTGGCAGGGAAATTAAGAAAATTTGTTCCTACCCTCTTTACTTTAGACCATTTATAGATGTTTTTTTTTGCATATTTTATATCGTGATAGATTAACGCTAATTCAGTCGCATAGGTATCAAAAACTGATTTTTTAAAATCCTTGTAAATAGCTTCATTCAATAAACTTTCGTTTGATTTTAACAGTTTCTCAAGTTTGCTAAGTTGTTTTAATCGGTAATCTATCGACTTAGTCTGATGGGTATAAAAAAAAGCACGTTGTTGGGAAACTATATTTTTCATGGTTGGTCAAATTTGTTCCCTAAAATACTACTTCATCAACAAACAATCAATAAAATCTGTGAACATGTGGAATAATAAACCAATTGCTACGATTCTAAACTTTTTAAAATAGAATAGCAGAACGTATAAAATGATCGCATAGTAAGAATGAAGAATATGAAAATTTATACTGCAACGATTTGGCGAATATATGGGATTTGCGAATAAATGATCTAGATCAACTAACATGGTTGCTAGTAATATCAACCAGGCTTTTTTCCAATTATCTTTAAAAAAAAACCAAGCAATTAAACCTGGAGCTAATATATGAAGTGTATAGTGAAGAATAAGTGAAGACATGATATACTAGTCTCTTCCTCTATTGAGAACTCTGTACTGCTCGTAACATTGACTGATGGCATCTAATATCTGTAAATCATTCGCCGTACGAATAAAACTTTTTGAATAGCTGCAATTATTTAATATTTCATCGATATCTATTTTTTCTAATTGCAGGACGGCCATTAAAGTTTCTCTATCGTATTTAGATTGAAGTAAGTTTCTAATTTCGTCATCATCTTTCATTTGACGCAACTTTTTCATTTGTTTAGGACGCTTACCAAATATATTATATAGAAAATCTGCAGGGTTAAATATCGCACTCAAGACTTTAGTGACGGCACCTGACTGGTCTTGACCTCCTTCGTATCCACCACCAATACCTGCTATTCGGTAGCGTTGATCATCATATATTGGAATTAGTTTTGCATCTACTTCTAAATAACCTGTTAATTCAATAGGTTTCACAACGACTTCTTCCAGAGCAATACTCAATTCAGTCATTTTAATTTTAATTTCTCCAAATTTCATCCAATCATTAGTAACTCGAACCCGTATCGATTTAAACCCTAAATATGAAAAATAAAGAGTATCGTTAACTTTAGCTTTCATTATAAAATTACCATCCTCATTGGTTAAGGTACCTTTTACAGAATTTAAATTAACCACATGAACATTTTCTAGTGCAAGGTTATTGGAAGAATTTAAAACTTTACCGTTGATAACTGAGGAGGTAACCACAGTGGAATCCTTCTCGTTTATGATGGTCTCTTGCGACCAACCCACTAAGGTGATAAAAAACAAGATAAATAATACGTATTTTTTCATATAGAACGTAAATATAACCCAATAGGATTAAATTGCGAATCAAAATTTTTATTCTAACAAAATTTTAATAGTTAACTCCTGTTTCGCCTTCTGCCCCCTGTTCCAGAATTATTTGGACGCTCACTTTTTCTTCTATTTCTTCCTTTAAAACCTGAATTCCCTGAATCTCTTCTTGAGCGATCGTTGCGTCCACCTTCTTTTTTTCCGTCATCACCTCTTCTACTATCTCGTTTTCCTCTAGTTCTTTCAGTACTCGTTCTATTACCTCTTCGTTCTCCACTTCGGCCCTTGAAACCACCATGATCTCTTCCTCTTCCGCGATCTCTTCCTCGACCTCGGTCTCTTCCTCCTCTTCTTCCACGTCCTGTATCTTTTGATATTTCGACTGAAACTCTTCTGCCCTCCAACTCAAAATCTTTAAAGAAATTCATCACCAAATCTTGGTGTTTTGAATCGGTATTGAAAAATGAAAAACTATCTTTTACATCTACTTTGTACAATTCGTCTTTTCCTAATTGAAGCATTTCCCTTAGAAAATCTTTTAAACTCATCCAATCAAAGTCATCTTTTCCTCCAATATTGATAAAATATCGAACAGTATCTTTTGACCCCTCAGACATATCACCCGGGGATACATTTAAATCTTTAGCTTTTTTATAATAATTGTAGAAACGTGTAAATTCGACTGAAAAAACTTTTTTGATAAGTTCCTCCTTTGAGAAATCTGCTAATACTTCATTGATATTAGGTAAATAAGTATCAATTTCATGATTAATTTCGGTCTCTTTAATTTTATTTGCTAAATGAAATAATTGAACTTCACAAATCTCTATTCCAGAAGGAACTTCTTTTGCGATGAATTTTTTTTGAATAATTTTTTCAATAGCATGAATTTTTCGATGTTCACTTTTAGAAACAATTACCATAGAGACTCCTGTTTTTCCAGCTCTTCCTGTTCGGCCACTACGATGCGTATAGGTCTCTATTTCATCTGGCAATTGATAATTGATAACATGGGTAATATCGTCAACATCAATTCCACGTGCTGCTACATCTGTCGCTACTAACATTTGAATTTGGCGCGTTCTAAACGATTTCATCACCAAGTCTCTTTGATTT
>SGZC01000071.1 GCA_004213605.1 Flavobacteriales bacterium | reverse complement strand
GAAAGAAACCATATGAAAGCTGCAACAAATAAAAATAGCAAAAACATTTTTGGCTTTCCTTTTTTTTGTTTGTTTTTATCGATGTTAGTCATTGTAAAATTTACTACCTATAAATTTACTTAAAAAATAGTTTAGGAAATTGCTTTTCGGGATCTCTTTTTAGATAGTTGATATAAAATGTGGATTTTAAAAACGAAAAACCATAAGCTGTAAACTGAATAAAAAGTGCGATAAGTGTATAAAAACCGATGAATATGTTTTTATTTTTCAGTGTTGAATCCATAACAATTAGTGTTAAATAAGTCACTAGTGGAATTAAAAACAATCCATTGAAATAGCTAAAAAGCAAGGAACAAAAAGTAAAAAATATAAAAAAAGTTGGAAACCAAAAGGTGATTTTAGCAGTATTAGGATGCCATTCATTTAAAATAGGTCTCACCAAACCAAACTTTGATATTTGATGGTAAAATTTATTCCAAGATAATCTCCGCTTATGAACTACAAATGCATCATGAATAAATACCGTTGCGTAATTATGTTTTAGTATTCGAAATGATAAATCAGGATCTTCCCCTGGATGAATGTTTGAAAAGCCCTTCGTTATTTCAAAAACTTCTTTTGACATCCCCATATTAAAACTCCTAGGCTCAAATTTTTGAATGGCTCTTTTATGCCCTCTAATTCCACCTGTTGTAAGCATAGAAGTCATCGTATAATTGATAGCGAGTTGTAGGGAGGAAAAACTACTATCTGAGGTATCTGCGCCTCCAAAACAATGATAAAATTTTTTTTTTAAAAATTGATCCACTGTTTTTAAATAGTGAGGGGGTAAAATACAATCTGAATCTAAAATAATAAAGTAATTACCCTTCGCAAGCTTCATCCCGTAATTCCTAGATGATCCGGGTCCAGAGTTATCTTTATAGTAATAAGAAATATTTAATTGAGAATTAAAAAAAGATACTACTTTCTTACATTTTTTTGATGAGCCATCTTCAATAATAACAATTTCAAAATCATCTGAAAAATCTAAATTTTCAACACTTTTAAGCAACTCAAAAATTTCTTCAGGCCTGTTAAATACTGGAATTATAAAGGAATATTTAATCGGGTTAAGCATTCAACGTATTTAAAAAAAATAAAAAAACATCTTATTTTTAAAATAGTGTTATTTTGATTTGGAAATAAATTATTTCATAAAGGTTTCCATTACTTCGTTACTCACACCCATATTGGAAAAACCTCCGTCGTTATATAGGTTTTGTAACGTAACTCTTTTTGTCAAATCACTAAACATAGCAACAGTATAATTAGCACAATCCAAAGCAGTCGCATTTCCTAAAGGAGACATTTTTTCAGCATAAGCAATGAATCCATCAAAACCTTTAACTCCTTGTCCAGCTGTGGTTGGTGTTGGTGATTGTGAAATGGTGTTTACACGAACATTTTTGTCTCTTCCGAAAAAATATCCAAAACTACGAGCTATTGATTCTAAGTAGGCTTTATTATCTGCCATGTCATTATAATCAGGAAAAACTCTTTGAGCAGCCATGTACGTCAACGCCACGATACTTCCCCACTTATTCATAGCATCTTTCTGATATAATACTTGCATAACTTTATGAAAAGAACCTGCGGAAACATCCCATCCTTTTTGAGTGAACGAATAGTTTTGACTGGTGTATGCATTTCCTTTTCTAACATTAACGGACATTCCAATCGAATGAAGCACAAAATCTATTTTACCACCTAAAATTTCCATTGACTTATCAATTAAATTTTCTAAGTCCTCTAGATTGGTTGCATCAGCAGGAATAATTTCAGAATTAGTGGTCTTTGCTAAATCATTAATTTGTCCCATTCTCATTGCAATTGGTGCATTTGTTAAAACAAACTTTCCTCCTTCTTCATGAACTTGTTCTGCAGTTTTCCAGGCTATGGAATTTTCATCTAGTGCTCCAAAAATAATACCTCGTTTTCCTTTTAATAAATTATATCCCATGTTTTTTTTATTGCTAATTGGTAAATATACGTTTTAATTTAGTAATTCTTTTGCTTGATTAATGGCAGAAACTGATTTGTTTTTACCACCAATCATCTCCGCTATTTCATCTATTCGTTGCTGATCATTTAAAACCAACATATTCGTCTCGGTGACATTATTTACATCTTCTTTAAATATTTTAATATGCTGATCACCAATAGCAGCAATTTGTGGCAAATGAGTAATAGTAATTATCTGCATGGTCATGCTCATTGATTTTAAAATAGCAGCCATTTTATAGGCAACTTCACCAGATATTCCTGAATCAATTTCGTCAAAAATTGACGTAGGCAATTGTTTATAGTGCGCGACTACCGCTTTTACTGCTAACATAATCCTACTTAACTCACCACCAGAAACTATTTTATTTATAGGCCCAAAACTATGACCTTTATTAGCGGTAAATAACAATTCTAATATATCGGTTCCATTTCTTTTAAATGCATCACTTTCAGACAATTTAAATTCAAAGGCGGCATTGGGCATTCCAAGTTCGTTAAGAATAGTAGCGAGTTTTTCTTTAAGTGTAGAAATTACCCCCTTTCTACCCAAATGAATTTTTTCGGAAAATTCAATTAGTGTTTTTTTTAATTTATTTTGTCTAATTTTTAATTTCTCTATTTCACTATCTAAATTGTTAGTGATAGAAACTTTTTCCTGCAACGATTCTTGGATATCTATTAATTCAGTAATGGTAGAAACAGCGTGTTTTTGTTGTAATTTATAAATTGTCTGAAGCTTACGGTGGATTTCATGAAGTGTGGTTGGATCTGATTCAATCGACTCGGTCATTCCTAGGGTCTCATATGCGATGTCTTCTAATTCTAGGATCACACTATTAAGCCGTTCATATAAATCATTAAATTCAATTGATAAACTTTTCAATTTCAACAAGGAATTTAAAGCGTTTTTAAGTGAATTTATTGTTCCAAAATCATCCTCATTGAATAAGTGATTTACGCCTACTAAAATTTCCTGAATTTCTTCTACATTATTTAATCGTTTATATTTTTTTTCAATTTCATCTTGATTTATTTGATATAAATCCGCCTTATTTAATTCATCATACAAAAAAGTATTGTAATCCAATTCTTTAATAGCAGATTCTTTCTTATAGATCAATTCGGTAATAGTCTCACTAAGCTCGTTAAATTGATTAAGTTTATCGATGTATTTTTTTAAAAATACAGTATTACCAGCTAGAATATCTAAAACATCTAACTGATATTTTTCAGAGAATAGCGATAGAGTTTCATGTTGACTATGTATATCTACTAAATAACTTGAGATAGCTTGCAATTGTGACAACGAAACCGGTGAGTCGTTAATAAATGCTCTTGATTTACTTGATGGCAATAACTCTCTTCTTATGATTGTATGAGAGTCGAAATCTAAATTGTATTTTTTAAATAAATCTTTAAACATAGTATCCTCCAACATAAAGTCAGCTTCAATAATACATTTAAGAGAATTATTTCTAACAGCGTTTAAATCTGCCCGTTTCCCTAAAACCAACGCTAATGCACCGAGCAAAATAGATTTTCCTGCTCCTGTTTCACCCGAAATTGATGTTAAACCAGATTTAAAATCAACAGTAATGTCTTCAATAAGAGCAAAGTTTTTTATGGATAACCTGGTAATCAATATAATTTTGTTAGTAAATAAATAATAAAACTAAAATAATATAAATTAGGACATCTTTAAAAAAATTAATATCTAATTTTAGACCAATTAGCTCTCTTAGTTGGAGCAATTCTGTTTAGATTATCGACTAATGAAGTGATATTTACGGCTGGACCATCAGAAAATATATTTTCTATTTCATTTGATTTAGCATCAAAAAAAGTTCTCAATAAATAAGAATTAGGTCTTCTATCGTTTATTCCCTTTAAAGTATTAATCGCAGCTGAAATACTCAATTTTGCAACTTTAGGAGAATTATGCATTTTATCCATACCCAGTCGGTGATAGTTATACATTACCGAATGAAATTCTTTATAAACTTGAGACACAAGGGCATCATTAAATGAATAACGAGATTGTTTTCCATCTGTAGACTTCCAACCTTTAGATCCACCGGTAGCGGCAGTATTTACGATCTGTTTTGCAATAGAAAAATAAGGCTCTCCTCCATTCAACTCAAACGTATCCGAATCTAAACCAATTATGGTGTATACATGAAAAGCAATCACAGAAACTAAATTAGAATCAAAACTGTTAATATTGAATACCAATGGCTGAAATTCGACATATGAAAAATTAAATTGTTTATCGTTATAGTTGTAAATAGGACTTGAATAAGTAGATTGGTAAACAGGTCTAGAAGCTTGTATTTGAATAGTTGCGTTAAAAATATTAGCATCAAAAGAATTTATAATAATTGACATGTTGCAATCTATCTTTTCTTGATTTTTATAATTTTTATCAGTCCAAGAAGTAGTGTTAATAAACTCTGTGAGTTGAGTTTTTAAAGTTCTAAAAATTTGATTGTTTGGCTGCCCCGTTTGTTCAGCATTTATAGTAACTGTACAATTAAGTTCTTGAGCACTACTGGCCAATGTGGTAAATAAAATAAAAAATAAAACAATTTTTTTAGACATGAATTTCTCTTATAATATAATTTAAAATATCGTGAGCAACTTCGCTTTTTGGTTTAACTCCATAAGCAGTAACTTTATTGTCTTTAGAAATTAAAGTTACTTTGTTGGTGTCATGCTGAAAACCGGCTCCTTTATCGTTAAGCGAATTTAATACAATTAAATCTAACTTCTTTTTTATAAGTTTTGTTTTTGCATTTTCAATTTCATTTTCTGTCTCCAATGCAAAACCAACTAAAAACTGATTATCTTTAATATTGCCAAAAGAGGTTAAAATATCTTTCGTTTTTGTTAATTCAATCGCTAAGCTATCTTCGACCTTTTTAATTTTTTGAGTTGCAACTCTTTTTGGAGTAAAATCAGCTACTGCTGCACTTAAAATCGCAATATCACAAGTTTTAAAATATTTATGAGAAGCATTGTACATTTCTTCTGCGGTGTTGACATGAATTACATGGATAGCCTCATTGAAGTTCTGCAGACTTACAGGTCCAGAAATTAATTTTACTTGAGCGCCGAGATGAGTAGCTGCTTCTGCTAACGCATATCCCATTTTACCACTGGAATGGTTTCCAATAAATCGAACAGGATCAATAGACTCATAAGTTGGTCCTGCAGTGATTAAAATACATTTATTTTTTAATGGTAGTTGATCTAATATATTTTTTTCAACAAAAGAAACAATATTTTCTGGTTCAGCCATTCTACCCATACCAGAGAGTCCACTAGCTAATTCACCAATCTCTGCTGGAATTTGAAAATTTCCGAAATCATTAAGTTTTTTAAAGCTTTCTTTGGTAGACGGATGTTGATACATATCGAGATCCATAGCTGGAGCGAAGTAAACTGGACATTTTGCAGATAAGTAAACAGCCAATAATAGATTATCACACGTTCCGCTCACCATTTTCGACATGGTGTTAGCGGTAGCGGGGGCGATAATAAACAAATCTCCCCATTCTGCAATGTCCACATGGTTATTCCATTGGACATTGTCATCCTCATCTGATGTAAAGGAGGAAAACACTTCGTTTTTGGAAAGTGTAGAAAGGGTTAAGGGTGTAACAAATTCTTTTGAGGCGGGTGTCATTACCACTTTGACCTTGGCGCCTTTTTTAATGAGCAATCTAATTAGAAATGCAGATTTATAAGCAGCGATACCAGCGGTAACACCTAGTATGATATTTTTACCACTTAAAACTGACATTTTCTAATTTTCTAATTCTTCATCCTTGGTATTTCTGTGATAGATTTTACTTTCCAACCATTCTTGAACAGCAATAGCGTGTGGTTTTGGTAATTTCTCATAAAATTTAGAAACCTCAATTTGTTCTTTATTTTCAAATATTTCTTCTAAACTATCATTATAAGTCGCAAACTCATCTAATTTTTCTAATAATTCTTTTTTGATATCTCCGTTGATCTGAATAGCTCTTTTAGAAATTATAGATATCGCCTCATATATATTGTCAGTAGGCGCATCTACTAAATTCTTATCAATAGTCGTTGTGTTTTGTGGTGCTTCTGTATTTTTTAAATCTTTCATATTATGATTATTAACTGGAAACTATAGTTGTTTCTATTTTTTTATCTATATCTTTCTTTATTTCTATTGCTTTTTCTGCTAGATCACTATTGGCGTAGTATTTCATAAAATCATTATAAAATTCAATCGCTTTTCTTAAGCGTTCTTCAACTTTTTTAGGAACACTTTGCAGGGCTAGTTCATATTGGGCCTGAAAACGACCAAAATAAGCATCTTTTCTTAAAATTGAACCAGGATGATCGCTAATGAAATTTTCAAAACTAGCAATGGAATTTTTATAACTATTTAATGCCAGACCTGTTTTTAAATATTGTTTAGCAACTTCAATGTCTTTTTTCTGAAGTTTATAAGAAAGCTCCTTTACTTTTAGATTGGCATCTTTTCTGTATTCAGAATTTGGATATTTATCAATAAATTCTTGGAGTTTTTCTAAACCTATATAAGTATCTTTTTGATCTAATGAATATACTGGAGATAGCTCATAATAACTGGAGGCTGAGTAGTACGAAGCTGTTTCAACACTATCGCTCTTTGGATATGAAGCAGCAAATCGTTCGAACTGATAGCCTGACAAATAGTAATCCTCAAGTTGGTAATAAGTATCTGCATACATAAACATTAACTTTTCAGCCTGCGGTTTTCCCCTGTAAACAGGAACAATTTGTTCCATCAACCTTAAAGCTTTTTTATATTTACCCTTATTGTACAAATCTTCAGACAAGGCGTATTTTAAGCCAGAATCTGGATTTTTTAACATCTTCTGATATTCACTACAAGAAGAAAAAAGAATAATTAAAAAAATTAATTGAAAAGTCTTTTTCATAGTTTTAAAAACATCGTGCAAAAGTAATCAAAATTAAGATAGTATAAAACTTATTCGTGCACTAAAGTTCTTCAACAATTATTGATTTGAAGGGGGGTTTATGAATATTTAATTATTTTTTTTAGCGTTTAAAACAAAGGATTTAATTTTTGTTCGTAACTGATTTGAAATGCAAACCAGTGGGAGTCTAACAAAATCCTCACAAATTCCTAATTGTTTAAACACCGCTTTTATTCCGGCTGGATTCCCTTCTTTAAAAATATAATCAATGGCCGGAGACAATTCGTAATGAATAGCATATGCTTGGTCTACTTCTTTTTTTAATCCAAAATTTACCATTTTAGAAAATTCATTTGGAAACCCTTCTCCTATCACCGATATAACCCCCGAGCCACCGGCTAATATCATGGGTAAGGTAATCATATCATCACCCGAAATTACCAAAAATTCTTTTGGACAAATTTCTATCAATTTCATAGCTTGAACAAGATCTCCTGCAGCTTCCTTGATAGCAACGATATTAGCATGATCATTTGCCAATCTATTTACAGTTTCTGGAGCAATATTTGAAGAAGTCCTTCCTGGAACATTATAGAGTATGATCGGGGTCGTTGAA
>SGZC01000070.1 GCA_004213605.1 Flavobacteriales bacterium | reverse complement strand
TGCCAAGGCATTTCAACAAGCTAAAAATGATGGAAATGGCCCTAAAAGATCGATTTTGATTTTACATGTTACTGGAGAGGAAATTGGATTGTATGGTTCTAGATACTACACCGAAAATCCACTATTTCCCCTTGACAATACAATTACCAATTTAAATGTTGACATGATCGGCAGAATAGGTTCTGAAAAAGAAGGTAATGATAACTATATCTACCTTATCGGTAGTGATAAGTTAAGCCAAGGACTGCATGATGTATCAGAAGCTGTAAACAAAAAATACGTCCATCTGGAGCTCGATTATACCTATAATGACGATAACGATCCCAACCGTTTTTATTACAGAAGTGATCATTATAATTTTGCAAAAAATAACATTCCGGTCATTTTTTATTTTAATGGAACCCACGAAGATTATCACCAAGCATCTGATACTCCCGAGAAAATAAATTACGAATTATTAGCTAAAAGATCAAAGCTAATATTTTTAACCGCCTGGGAAATTGCAAATCAAGAAGAACGCATACAAGTAGATCCATAAAAAAATTAAAAAAATCATCGAGAGCTTATTCAGTTTTTGATTTTTTAGAGGAGTTAATTCCACAAAAAAAGCTTCTCTAATAGAGAAGCTTTTGTTTTTGGGTGGAAGACGGGATTCGAACCCGCGACCCTCGGTACCACAAACCGATGCTCTAACCAACTGAGCTACAACCACCATTGTAATTTCGCTTTAAAAGCGGTTGCAAATATAAATCATTTACTACGTCCTCGCAATACAGAGCGTCAAGATTTTTTAAATTAAATCAGACAATGATTTTACAGCTACATAACGTTCTACGTTAAAGCCTTCTGCGTGTTCCACTCCTATTAATCTTCCTAAGTCTTGTGCTCTGTAGGTAATACTATCCTTAAAATTGGTGGAGGATATTGGTGTTACGGGCTCACTAGAATCTTTTTGGTGAAATTGGGTCTCATAAGCAAATACGGCTTCTAATTTTTTATCTAAATATCCCGAAACATCCACTACAAAATCAGGCTTAACATTTTTCCATTGCATGTAATGATATACTTTGTTGGGTCTCCAAGGTTTTTGCAAAACACCTGTTTCGTCCGCTGTTGTAATTTTTCGTAAACCGCTTAAAAAGCAAGCGTGACTCGTTAGGTCACTAGCTTTAGGATGATCAATATGTCGATCATCAAAAGCATTGCATAACACGATATCGGGTTGGTATTTTCTAATTTGCGAAATAAGCTTCATTTGATGCTCTTTGTCATTCATAAAAAAACCATCTGCAAAACCCATATTGAGTCTAAAACTAGCTCCTAATATGTTTTTTGCATTTTCAGCTTCCTCATCTCTAGTTGCTGCAGTTCCTCTAGTACCTAACTCCCCTCTAGTTAAATCTATAATTCCAACAGTACGTCCTTGAGCAATTTCTTTTACCAGGGTTGCCCCTGCTCCTAATTCAATGTCGTCTGGGTGTGCGCCGATAGCGAGTATGTCTATTTTCATTATTTATTTTATTTAGTGACTGTTAGTGAAGGCTTGTTTTAAATCTAAAATTAAATCATCGAAATCTTCTATTCCTATTGAAAACCTCAACAAACCCTCGCTAATCCCTTGTTTTTTTCGTTCTTTTTCTCCTAATAATGAATGGGATGCTTTTGATGGGGCCAATATGGTAGACTCTACTCCTGCTAAACTCATGGATGGCTTTATAAGCTGTAAAGAGTTTAAAAACTTTTTAGAATTTACCGATTTTTCCAATTCAAATGACAGCATCCCAGTAAAACCGTTCATTTGTTTTTTTGCTAGTTGGTGGTTAGGGTGTGATGTAAGTCCGGGATAAAAAACTTGACTTACTAATGGGTTTTCTGTCAACCATTCGGCAATTCGTTTGGCATTATCATTTTGTGCCCACACCCTAAGCGCTAAAGTTTTCATACTTCGTTCCAGTAACCACACCGCATATTCACTTAAACTTCCTCCTAAATTTTTTGCCAAATTCCAAATTTTATCAATATGTACCTGTGAGGAAGCAATAGCACCTGCACAAATATCACTGTGCCCACCTAAATATTTAGTAGCACTATGAATGATCACATCAATTCCAAAATCTACTGGAGTTTGGTTGATAGGAGAAGCAAATGTATTGTCAATTAAACTCGTTAAACCGTTTTCTCTTGCTAATTTAGAAATCATGGTTAAATCTGTTATTTTCATTAGTGGGTTTGAAGGAGTTTCTACATAAATTACTCGTGTATTTTTCTTTATTTTTGATTTAAAATCCTCCTCTGTAAAACCATCGGTAAAGTTGTATTCAATTCCATATTTAGGAAACTCTTCCACAATAAAATTATAGGTACCTCCATAAATAGTTTGCTGAACAACCACATGGTCTCCCTTATTTAAAAATGCTAAAAGAGCAGTACTTACAGCCGCCATTCCACTGCCTAAAATAAGGCCGGCTTCTGTTTTTTCGAGAGCAGCTATTTTTTTGCACAGGGCTTCTTGATTGGGAGTATTAAAATACCTCGGATATCTGGATACTTCTAAACCCTCATAAGCATAGGAGCTGGACATAAAAAGAGGAGAAATTGCTCCTTTAAACTGCTTGTCTTCCACTTCGCCTATGTGTGTGCAAATCGTGTTAATACCCAAACTTTTATTTTTCATTTTATCGATTTTAAGTGGTTAAATTTATTAAATACTTGAGAGGTTTGCTATCTTTATGCGATGAAAATTTTACTTACGCACATTAAAGAGTTACTTCAGGTCCGCGATACCCCAGTAGAAAGACTCTGTGGTGATCAAATGAAAACACTTCCAACCATCAAGAATGCCTGGCTTTACCTTGTCGATGGTAAAATTGATAATTATGGCACGATGGACGCTCTACCCAATTTAGAGGCTGATAAACTTATTAATTGCAGTGGAAGAACGGTTTTACCAACATGGTGCGACTCGCACAGCCATCTTGTTTATGCAGGCAACAGAGAACAAGAATTTGTAGATCGGATAAATGGTTTATCGTATCAAGAAATAGCTGCCAATGGTGGTGGAATTATTCATAGCGCAAAAAAACTTCAGGCTACCTCTGAGCAAGACTTATTTTCTCAATCTGAAAATCGTTTAAATGAAGTAATGCGTTTAGGTACCGGTGCTATCGAAATCAAATCGGGCTATGGTCTCACGCTTGATGCAGAATTAAAGATGCTTAAAGTCGCCAAAAAATTAGGGGAAAAACATCCTATAAAAGTGCAAACCACCTTTTTGGGAGCACATGCAGTACCACCAGAATTTAAAAATAATAAACAAGGGTACCTAGATCATATTTGTAACGATATGTTGCCTAAAGTTGCAGATGAAAAACTAGCAACCTTCATCGATATTTTTTGTGAAAAAGGATATTTTACGGTTGCAGATACGTATCAATTACTAGCAGTTGCAAAAAAATACAATTTAATACCAAAAATACATGTCAATCAATTTAATGCAATTGGAGGAGTCGAAGCGGGCGTTCAACACCAAGCGCTTAGTGTAGATCATTTAGAGGTTTTAACCGATAATGATCTTTTGGCTTTAAAAGGATCAAAAACAATGCCTGTAGCCTTACCATCCTGTTCTTATTTTTTAAGCATTCCCTACACTCCAGCAAGAAAAATTATTGATGCTGGTTTGCCATTAGCTCTTGCTACAGATTACAACCCAGGCTCCACGCCTAGTGGTAATATGAATTTTGTGGTGGCCACCGCTTGTATAAAAATGAAATTAACTCCGGAAGAAGCTATCAATGCAGCAACAATTAACGGTGCCTACGCAATGGATATTAGCGGCAGTCATGGCAGTATTAGTAAGGGAAAAAGTGCGAGTGTAATTATTACCAAAGAAATTCCATCCTACGCTTATTTACCCTATTCCTTTGGAAGTAATTTAATAGAGCAAGTGATCATTAACGGACAGTTGATGATAAAAAAAATATAACCCTAATAGTAAAAATTAATTATTTAAAATTTTATTAAATACCTAGCATATGCAAAAACAACTCATAGAATGTGTTCCAAATATTAGTGAGGGTCGTGATTTAAAAATTATAGAAACCATAGCTCAAATTGTTGAAACAGTTGATGGAGTTAAACTTTTAGATGTTGATCCTGGAAAAGCAACCAATCGTACCGTAATTACTTTTGTTGGGGAACCTCAACCAGTTATTGAGGCCGCTTTTAGATTGATAAAAAAAGCAGCAGAGCTTATCGATATGAGTAAACATTCTGGAGAACACCCCCGATTTGGCGCTACAGACGTTTGTCCATTGGTTCCTATTTCTGGAATTAGTTTAGAAGAAACTGCTCATTACGCACACCAGTTAGGAAAACGTATTGGAAAAGAACTGGGAATACCAGGTTATTTTTATGAAAAAGCAGCTACCGAGGATAAAAGAAAAAACCTTGCTAATTGCAGAAGTGGTGAGTACGAAGGCTTGTCTGCAAAACTATCAGATCCCCTTTGGAAACCTGATTTTGGCGCAACCGTTTATAATAAAGAGGTAGCAAGAACCGGTGCCATTGCAATATCTGCTCGAGATTTTTTAATTGCTTACAATGTTAATTTAAACACCACCTCGACGCGACGAGCGAATGCGATTGCTTTTGATATTAGAGAAGCAGGAAGAATTAAAAGAGAAGGAAATCCAATTACTGGAAAAAAAATATTAGATGCAAATGGAGAACCCGAGCGAGTTCCGGGTAAACTTAAAGCGGTAAAAGGAATTGGTTGGTTTATCGATGAATACGGAATTGCTCAAATTTCTTATAACCTTACCAATATCACGATTACTTCCATGCATGAAGCTTTTGATGAAAGTTGTAAAGCAGCATTAGCAAGAGGAATCAGGGTGACAGGTTCAGAGATAATAGGGTTAATTCCACTGCAAGCCATGTTGGATGCTGCCGATTATTATTTGATAAAACAAAAGCGATCCCTAGGGATTTCAGAAAAGGAAAAAATAAAAATTGCCGTTAAATCTTTAGGACTGGATGACTTAAAACCCTTTCATCCTGAAGAAAAGATCATCGAATATATGCTAACAAATGATCAAAAAAAATTAATTGATTTTAAATTAAATGATTTTGCAGACGAAACTGCCGGAGAGTCTATGGCTCCAGGTGGTGGTTCTATTTCGGCATATGTTGGTGCTCTAGGAGTTTCCTTAGGGACTATGGTCGCTAATTTATCTGCACATAAGGCTGGCTGGGACGAACGATGGGAATTTTTCTCAGAATGGGCGATAAAAGGGCAAGAATATAAAGAACAACTTTTATTTTTAGTTGATGAAGACACCAATGCTTTTAATAAAATTATCGATGGTTTTAGAATGCCTAAGGACACCGATTTAGAAAAGAAAATACGATTAGACGCAATAGAAGATGCTACCAAATACGCCACCGAAATTCCATTTAAAGTAATGGAAACCTCCTTTAAATCAATGGAGGTGATGCAAGCGATGCTCCAGGATGGTCTAAAAAATTCGCTATCCGATGCAGGAGTTGGGGTACTTTGTGCCAGAGCGGCTGTAATTGGAGCCTACTTTAATGTTAGAATCAATGCTAAAGATATTAAAGACAGGGATTTTGCAACTGCTATTTTAAGCAAAGCGGCAATTATTTATGAAAAAACTATTGCTATGGAGCAAGAAACTATTTCTTATATCGATTCACAAATGTGATGATAGGATTATTTTTTTAAACATCGTAATATCCCAACTTAAGATGGCTTATTTTCATATCCATCATCTTAGCTATGAATTTTTTATTATTTCGATAATTTCTATTTTTCTTAAACTTGATAAAATGACCGTTGGAGTGTATGCTAAACCTTTTATTACTATAGGTTACAAGGCGATAATAAGGCACAATCCACGAATAACGATCTAATTTATTTCCAAAATGAACGATCACCCCTTTATCTCGTAATTCAATATTAGCATAACTAATAGCATTGGAGAGACTGTTTTTAGGTTGTAGTTGGGCACTTAATTCTTCTATGATGAGTCGGCTCGAACCAACACCTCGCATTTTAATTTTATTAAAAAATGAAAAAGGAGGCCCTACTAAAAGGTTACTTTCCTTTGAATAGTCTATATTTTTATAGGTAGTATTAAAAAGCATTATTGGTTTTTTAAGTTTTCTAGAAACAGCTCCCCATTGGAGAGATGTTGATGTTGTTTCTCTTGAGGCATTTTATCGAACATTCTAACCAGCATTCCTAAGCGAGGATTGGATAAAAAGAAATCGCGATGAACATTCATAAAACGCCAAAATAAGCCATCCCAAAAAGCTTGCCATTCTCCTTTTTTATAATTGCTCATTTTCATTAAATAATTACTACCACTTATATAAGGTTTTGAGGCTAATAAGCCTCCGTCTGCAAATTGACTCATACTGTATACATTGGTTACCATCACCCAATCATAGCTATCAATCGATAATTCCATAAACCAACGGTAAACATCATCAGGATCAAACTCACATAACAACATGAAATTTCCTAACACCATCAAACGCTCAATATGATGGCAGTAACCAGTAGCTAACAATTTTTTAATAGTGAGATCTACAGGTGGAATACCCGTGGTACCATCGTAAAATGATTGCGGTATCTTCTTTTTAAAATTCCAGAAGTTGGTAGTTCGTGCATCAACCCCTCGGGCCTCGTAAATACCTCTTACAAATTCTCGCCATCCAATGATTTGTCGAACAAAACCTTCTGTTGAATTAATCGGAATATTGTTATGCTTTGCAAATGATAGACATTCTTCGATAACTTTTTTGGGGCTTATTAAACCAACATTTAACATGGGGGTTAAAACACTGTGGTTTAATATAGAATTTTCTGCTACAATAGCATCTTCATAGATACCGAAATCCATAAATCGATACTCAAAAAATTGATGAAGCCATTTATGGGTCAAGTCAAAATTAATTGGGTAAAGTGGAGTATCGGTAAGGTTTCCTAAATGGTTTGAGAAATTTTTAGCAACATAATTTTTTGCTTCTTCATAAAAAGGGTCGGTATCTGGAAAAATAATAGGAGGTGGTGTTTTTGTTTTTGGATATTTTTTTCGATTCTGAGTATCATAAGTCCAAGCACCTCCCTCGGGTTTTCCAGCTGTATCGAGAAGTATTAGATTATTTTTTCTTTGTTCAATATAAAAAGAAGTCTGATGGTACTTTTTTTTGTCCAATCTAAAGAAAGAAGTCAAATCATCTTTTGAATTTAAAAATAAGGGGGAAGTAAATTCTTTAAAGGTAAAACCTTCAGCTTTTAACCCCTTATTCAATCTTTTTTGAAGCCAATTATCTGTGGGATCAATATAATTAATATGACTGTACCCTTTGCGTTTTAATGCTGGAATAAGAAAACGAATATCAGCTATTTTTTCAGTAGATTCGACATAGATTACCGCTATATTTTTTTCTTTTGTTACATAATCTGCATACCATTTCATTGTTGCTCGGTGAAAAGCAATTTTTTGTTTATGGAATTTATAGTGTTTGAAAAATAAATATTCTTCAACTAAGTAAATAGGTTCTTTGTTTTCAAAAATTGGAGAATTTTGAAATAATTGATGTGGAAATATTAAGTTTAAACTTTTCATTTGTTTTTTCTGCAACGTTCGCTACAATACTTTACTGCTTCCCAATCTTTTTTCCATTTTTTTCGCCAACTAAAAGGACGATCACAAACTGGACAAATTTTCTGAGGAAGATTTTTTTTATTCATTTTTAAAACTTTGGCACTTGTTCGACTCGAGCATATGGATGTGTTTCAATTTTTTTTAAGGTATAGTAACTGTTCAGTCCTGAAATTCCTACACTTTTGGCAAGCTCCAAATCAAT
>SGZC01000007.1 GCA_004213605.1 Flavobacteriales bacterium | reverse complement strand
TGTTGTTAAGATTGGCTATGTTAGTGGAAAACAATGTATTGTTGTAGCCAACGATGCTACTGTAAAAGCCGGTGCTTGGTTTCCTATAACAGGAAAAAAAAATTTAAGGGCACAAGAAATTTCTATTGAAAATAACTTACCGATTATTTACCTGGTCGATAGTGCTGGAGTATATCTTCCTTTACAAGATGAAATATTTCCCGACAAAGACCACTTTGGGCGTATTTTTAGAAATAATGCTGTCATGAGTAGTATGGGCATCACTCAAATTTCTGCTGTTATGGGAAGTTGTGTTGCTGGGGGCGCCTACTTACCCATTATGAGTGATGAAGCTTTAATTGTAGACAAAACAGGAAGTATATTTTTGGCTGGAAGCTATTTAGTAAAGGCAGCTATTGGCGAAACTATAGATAATGAGTCGTTAGGAGGAGCTTCTACTCATTGCGAAATTAGCGGTGTTACCGACTACAAATCCAAAAATGATAAGGATGCCTTAGAAACTATTAAAAATATTTTTTCCAAAATTGGAGATTATGAAAAAGCTGGTTTTAATAGAGAGAAATCATTAAAACCTAAAAATGATCCAAAGGAAATTTTTGGTATTCTACCAAAATCAAGAGCTGATCAATACGATATGCTTGAAATAATTAAACGTATTGTTGACGATTCTTTATTTGAAGAGTATAAGAAAGATTATGGAAAAACCATCTTAACAGGTTATGCCAGAATTGATGGATGGGCCGTTGGAATTGTCGCTAATCAAAGGAAATTAGTAAAGTCTAAAAAAGGCGAAATGCAATTTGGAGGTGTTATTTATAGCGATAGCGCAGACAAGGCAACTCGTTTTATTGCTAATTGTAACCAGAAAAAAATTCCTTTGGTATTTCTTCAAGATGTAACTGGATTTATGGTGGGCAGTAAAAGTGAACACGGAGGTATCATAAAAGATGGGGCTAAAATGGTAAATGCGGTAAGTAATAGTGTGGTCCCTAAATTCACAATTATTATCGGGAATTCTTACGGAGCTGGAAATTATGCAATGTGCGGTAAGGCATACGACCCAAGGCTCATAATAGCCTGGCCAAGCGCTGAATTGGCTGTAATGAGTGGAGATAGTGCCGCAAAAGTTTTGCTGCAAATTGAAGCAGCATCGCTTAAGAAACAAGGTCAAAAAATAACTCCAAAATTAGAAAAAGAACTCTACGAAAAAATAAAATCAAAGTACGACGAGCAAGTATCTCCCTATTATGCTGCTTCTAGATTGTGGACTGACGCAATCATAGATCCTTTAGATACTAGGAACTGGATTTCCATAGGAATAGAGGCTGCAAATCATGCACCGATAAAGAAGAAATTTAATTTGGGGGTGATTCAGGTTTAAAAAAAATAAAAAAACACAAAATAACTTGAGGTATATTTATCAAAAATTTAATAAATTGCTCAATACTAATGAACTAAAATAAAAATTATGAAACAACTTACAATTATTATAGCTTTTATCGTTTTATGGGGCTGTCAAGAAGCTACAGAAACTACGAACCCATTCGAAGATTTTAATACCAATAAGGAAATGGCAGATCGTGCTTACAACCTATTTGAAGCTGGAGATATAGAAAATATGGCTGCTTTGTGGTCAGAAGATATGTTTTGGTCTCCTGCTAATACAAATGACTCCTTATCGAAAGATCAATGGAAACAAGCAATGAAAGGATGGCATGCAGAATTTGAAAACTTTAAGTTTTCTGATCGCCAATATTATCCTGGGGTAGATGAAGAGTTTGTACCTAATGGTTCTGTTAGAGTTTATGGAACTTGGAGTTCAACTCATAAAGCAACCGGTAAAAATACTGAGACAAAATATTATGCCGTAATTGAATATGATGAAGATAATCTAGGACAAGGAACCATGGAATGGTTTGATCTTGGTGGTGTTTACGATCAATTAGAAGAAGAAGAGTAAAAGAACATCTCATTATTTTAAAAAAAGCACAAGTATTTTGTGCTTTTTTTTATTGGATTATCTCGGTAGCTTGATGTAAATCATTAAGGATCTCAGAGCGTCTAATTTTACCGGTTTCAGTAAAGAGAAATTTAGAATAAGTATAGATTTTTTTTGGTCGTTCGTATTTTGATAAATTTAAAAAAACTTGATTAAAATCCGGGAGTTCTTTTTTAAAATCTTCTTCAATAATTAAAATCAACTGGTAGCCAAAAATTTCCTCTTTTTCAGAAGAAATAATAAATGGGCGATTCATGTACATAGCTAATTTAGCCTCTATCTGTTCAGGGAATAACTTTACTCCTCCACTATTAACTACATTATCTAATCTACCTAAATATTCAAACATATTGGATGAAATTAATTTTACTACATCGTTGGTAATAATCTTAATATTTGATACGTGTGGAGCTTCAATTACTAGACATTCTCGCCGGTCTACAGAAAAATTAACATTGGGCAGCGCAGCATAGTAATTTGATTTTGCTTTACCGTTTATTGCTTTTACTGCAACATGACTTAGGGTTTCAGTCATTCCATAGGTAGCAAAAACTTCCGTACTCACATGTTGTAATTGTTCATTTAATTTTTCGGAAATAGCAGCACCTCCAACTATTAATTTCTTTACTTTATTCAAATGTTTTAATGAATAGCGAACTTGAAAAGGTACCATCGCAACAAAATCATATGTTTTATCATTTTGACCCAAGGGGTCTTTTTGAGGTCCTGTAAAATATAGATCCCAACCCAAAGTCATGGCTCGAACCAACATCATTTTACCTGCGATGTAACTAGCTGGCAAACATAAAAGAGCTTTTGTCTCACTTGGTAATTTAAAAAAAGCCCCCGTAGCTATCGCACTGTTAATCATTTGATTTTTTAAAATATTTATTTTTTTTGGAGCTCCAGATGTTCCAGAAGTCATTATCATTATATGTTCCTTATTGTTAAGCCATTCTTTGATAAATTTACCAATCACTTTCTCATAAGGAACCAGAGATTCCTCAAAATTTAAAGCCAATTCATGTAAAGCATCAAATCGGTATGAAAGCCCATTTAGTTTAAATTTTGGATGAATATTTATGCTAGTAGACCTCACTGTTTACTTATAGTTCTTATTAAATTGAATCTTTTTTTAAGGGCGAAACTTTTCCAAATAATTTACCTTGCCAGTCAGTCCACTTATACTTCCATGCCATTATAGCTAATAATACCGGGTACACAACAAATACAGGTAATACTACCTCAATCCCTTTACTTGGATCTGAAAGATCTAGCAAAATAGAATTGGTTTGAAAAACAGTCCAATCACTTGTTACTAATAATGCGATTGTTAAATTAGTACCTGCATGAAAGCCTAAGGACAATTCCATTCCTTCATCCATTAACGTTATAATTCCTAAAAAAAGTCCGGTACCTATGTAATAAATCATAGCTATGTTACCTATCTTATCCACCTCTGGATTAAAAAAGTGTAAACTTCCAAATATGATCGATGTCAATAGTAATGGAATCCATTTATTTCTGGCAGCTATTCCAATGCCTTGCATTAAATAACCCCTAAAAAAATATTCCTCAAAACTAGTTTGCAATGGAATAAAAACAATAGCTATTAAAAACATGATTGAAAAGGATTTCCATTCAAACTGAATCAAATAATGATCAGGGTTGTTGTAAAAATCTAATGCCGTTGAAGTAACACTTAAAAAAGCTATGATACCAAAACCAAAGAAGAAGCGTTTCCAATCAATTTTCTTTCTAGAGGTCGTTAATTGAAGAAAAGATTGATGATGTAAAAATTTAATAACTGCTAATAATGTGACGAATCCACCTAAAAAAGTCAATAACATTAAAAAAAGATAGAGATTACTTTTTAAAGAAAATAAAGAAGAAAAAGCAGTCTCACTAGCAATTACAAACTCTTCTGTATTACTAGCTTTTAACCAAGAAACGATTCCTAACGGAATCACTCCTATAAATTGCCATCCCAATATAAAAACAACTAATGTTCCTAGTAAATAACGCCAAACCTCATGTTTAAATTTAAATGCCTGCTCAATATACATAGTTTAAAATTTAATTGTTTAGAATTTAATCATGTCTAAATTCCACTTTTTATTAGTGTTATAATTTAAGTTTCCGTTACAAACCTCCAGGGGTGAAGGAATATTATTATTAAAAAGACTTCCAGTTCCAAGTCCTTGAGGATTATTATTATTTTTTGAATAGGTATATTGAGCGATGGCATTTAGACCTATATTACTTTCAAGAGCAGATGTAATCCACCAATCTGTGGTGTGTTTTTTTGCTAAACGAATCCATTGATCACTCCCTTCAAAACCTCCAATTAACGAGGGCTTTAATATTATATATTGGGGTTTAATGGTATTCAGCAAATCATACTTTTTAGATTCTTCAAAAACTCCAATAAGTTCCTCATCTAGTGCAATAGGTAAAGGAGATTCTTCACACAGTCTAGCCATTTCTTGCCATTGTCCTTGTTTAATTGGTTGCTCTATAGAATGCAACTCAAAATCCGACAATCGCTTTAACTTTTCAAGTACTTCTGAAAAAGAATAAGCTCCGTTAGCATCAACTCTTATCTCAATTTCAGAGGATGAAAATTCTTTTCTTATTAATTTTATCAATTCCAACTCTAACAAAAAATTAATGGCACCAATTTTTATTTTTATACAATTAAAACCTTGGCTTAATTTATCTTTAATTTGATTTTTCATGAAATCAAGAGTTCCCATCCAAACTAATCCATTGATAGAAATTGATTTTTCTGATTTTGTAAATTTTGAAGGAAATAAATCAAACAGATTGGAAGATTCTAGTGATTTAAAAGCAGTTTCAATTCCTATTTGAATAGAAGGGTATGCTCTTAAATGATCATAAAGTTGATCTTTTCCTAGTTGAATATGGTCACAAGCCCATTGTAACTTATTTTCATAATCTGGTCGATCATCAATACTTAAGCCTCTAAACAAAGAACATTCTCCAATACCAAGTTTTCCATTTTCTTTTATTATTAAAAAAAAAGTGTCTTTGTCATGAAGAATTCCTCTCGAAGTACCACCAGGAATTTTAAATTCTAAAGTATATTTTTGATACGCTGCTTTCAAATTCAATGGTGGGTTATTAAAATCTATAAGACGATAGAGGATCCAAAATCAAGTAACATTAAATCTTTACCTGCATCATAAAATTTCTTTTTGGCTTCTTCTTGATCTATTTCTATATAACTAAAAGTGTCAAAATGAACTCCTAATACTTTTTCACAAGCTACAAAATTACTAGCGATAATTGCATCCTCTACTCCCATTGTAAAATTATCTCCAATTGGTAAAATGGCAAGATCTAGTTTTGTTTGTAGAGGAATTAATTTCATATCCATAGTCAAAGCGGTATCACCAGCAATGTATATATTTTTATGCTCTCCCTCAATTACAAACCCTCCAGGCTGCCCCCCGTAACTACCGTCGGGAAAAGAGCTGGTGTGTACTGCATTAACCAATTTTAAATTTCCAAATTCAAATCTCCAATTTCCGCCGTGATTCATCGGATGAACATTAAAACCTTTTTCTTGATAATACATTGCAATCTCATAATTACTGACAATTTTAGCATTGGTATTTTTTGCTATCGTTTCGACATCTAAAATATGATCCTGATGTGCATGAGTCAATAAAATATAGTCAGCTTTTAACGATTTAACATCTAACTTATCTTTATACAATGGGTTTCCAGTAATAAAGGGATCTACCATAATATAATTGCCTAAAATCTCTATTAAAAGTGAATTATGTCCATAGAATGTTATTTTCATAAGATAAATTTAATTAAAAAAACCAAATAATAAAGAATATGCAAAAGTGCTTATCGCTACTTTTTTGAGCTCTCCGTCTAATAGTTTCGGATTTTTGTTTTTACAAACCGTCACCAAATTAAAGATTAATGGAACAAAAGCAATAACATAAATAAATTGACGTATTGAATTAAAATTTAGTAATGTATATAAGAGAGCGAATATAATCGCTAACAAAATGATACAATAATGGTATTTTTTAGCTTTTAGCAAACCAATACTGACCACTAAGGTTTTTTTATTGTTTTTTGTATCGTTTTCTATATCTCGCATATTGTTTAGATTAAGAACTGACATACATAATAAACCTATGGTTGAAGCAGGTAATAATAAACACCAATCGATAGTTAGTGTAAACAAATAATTACTTCCTAAAACACTTAAAAGACCAAAAAATAAAAAAACAAAAACATCTCCATATCCAGAATATCCATAGGCATTATCTCCTATCGTATATTTTAATGCGGCGACAATTGAAGTGATTCCTAAAGCAAAAAACAATAAAGAATCAATCATATTTTCAGAACCAAATGCTAGATAAATTAAAATCACAGCAATGAATAAAGTTACCGAGGCAGTAATTATTATTCCAAGTTTCATTTGCTTAGCGGAAATTAATCCGGAGGCAACCATTCTTTTTTCAACTTCCCGGTCATCGTCGACACCTTTAATTCCGTCACCATAATCATTTGCAAAGTTTGATAATACTTGAAAACCTATAGTGGTTAAAATAGCTAACAAAAATATATTTGTTTGAAATAAAAGATGATCTTTTACTGTAGATGAGCCCACGATTATCCCGGATACCGACAAAGGGAGTGTCCTTAGTCTTGCTGCGGCTACCCATGCTTTAAACTTTGACATTGATTAAATTTGTTTTCACAAAAATACATTTATTAAATTATTTTGTGCTTTTAAAAGACATCAAATCATTTATAAATATGAGTGCTACACTAAGAACTGATATTGGAAAACTAATCTTACGGATTTGATTTTCTGGATTTTTATTTTATATGGATTAGAAAAATTAAAGATAGCTCTCACTTCTAAGATTAATTTTAAAGACCCAATAGGTTTAGGACCAACAGTTGCGCTAATGCTCGTTTTATTTGTCGAACTGTTATGTACGTTCTCTATCATCGAAGTATACAAGGTTTTGTGGGTAAGTATTCCCAGATAGTTATTATGTTAGTGGATGTTATTATAGTTCATAAAACCGATGCTATTATGGGAAAAGAACTTGCTATACTATATCTTATTGGTTTTATAGTTTTTGGAGTGTCAAGAAGCGGAAAATATGATTATTTTAAAACTTCAATCAAAAGTTCTTTTAAAATATCTCCATGAGACAAATTCGCTCCTACCCCTTTACTTTTTATATCCACTTCTCGAATAGAAGCGATGATACCACTTATTTTTCGCATTGGGTAGTTTCGGGCAGCAATTTCATAATCTTTTATGAAATAAGGGTGAACACCTAATGCCTTGGGCGCTTGTGATTTATTTGATAAGGTTTGATACTTCATTACTTTAGAGAAGAAACCAAATAAAATAGACACAGTAACAACTGTAGGATGATTTTTGGGATTTTGTGAAAAATATTGAATTATACTAAATGCTTTTTTGATATTTTTATGCGCCAGTGCATTGATAAGTTCAAAGTTATTATAATCTTTACTTATTCCTATATTCTTCTCAATGATTTGTGCTGAAATTTGATTCTCGGGTTTTACGATCAATTGAATTTTTTCAAGCTCATTATTAATTTTTGACAAGTCATTCCCAAGGAATTCAACTAACATTTGTGATGCTTTTGGTGATATCGTGTGCCCCTTTTGTGCAAGCACTCTTCTTATCCAATCGGGTAATTGGTTGTCATATATTTTTTTACTTTCAAAAATGACACCATTTTTTTGAATTGCTTTGTAAATTTTTTTTCGTTTGTCAAGCTTCTTATATTTATAACAAAATACAAGTACAGACGAAGGCTGTGGGTTTTCTGCATACGAAACTAAATTTTCGATCGTTCTGGATAAATCCTGTGCCTCTTTTACAATTATAACTTGCCGTTCAGCCATCATGGGAAATCTTTTGGAAGCGCTGACAATGTCCTCTATTTTAACATCACGACCATAATAAATTGTTTGATTAAATCCTTTTTCTTCCTCAGAGAGTACATTCTTTTCAATAAATCTGGTGATAAAATCAATATAATAAGATTCTTCACCCATTAAAAAATAGATGGGCTTAATATCCCCTTTTTTAATAGCTGAAATAATATGTTTTACTTTATCTAAGGGCATTTATCCTGGAGATTATTTATTTATTTTTAAAAAATAAGTACCTTGCAAGGTGCAAAAACTCAACTTTCCAAAATATAATTTTCGATTCAAAAGTAACGAAAATAAAACGTTGATTTTTGATATCATTAGAAAAAAATTTGTGATTTTAACACCCGAAGAATGGGTCCGTCAGCATACCTTACACTATTTGATCTATGATAAAAAATATCCAGCATCTCATATCAACGTAGAAAAGCAACTATTATTAAATGATACTTTAAAAAGATACGATATCATAACTTTTAAAAATGATGGAGAAGTGCATATAATAATTGAATGTAAAGCGCCAAATATTATCATTAATCAAATAACTTTTGATCAAATTGCTCGTTACAACCTGGCCTTAAATTCGGATATATTAATGGTAACCAATGGGTTAACACATTATTTTTGTAAGATTGATTTTGAAAACAAAAAATACTTTTTTTTACATGATTTACCCCCATATGATTCACACTAATAATTTAATCAAATAGAACCTCATTTGTATAAAATATTATATTTTAGTTAACCGATATGAAAATTGCTATTGTTATACTTAATTGGAATGGAAAGAAATTATTGGAACAATTTTTACCATCCGTTGTCAAATACTCACAAGAAGCAAAAATTTATGTTGCCGATAATGCATCTACTGACGAATCCATATCATTTCTAACAGATAATTTTAAAAAGGTTGTCATTATCCAAAATAAAACGAATGGTGGCTTTGCCAAAGGATATAACGATGCCTTAAAAAACTTAAACGAGGACTTGTTAATTTTACTAAATAATGATATTGAAGTTACTCAAAATTGGTTACAACCTATAATTAATGAATTTAATCACGACTCATCTTTAGTGGCTGCGCAGCCAAAAATTTTAGATTTTAAAAATAAAAATTATTTTGAATATGCGGGAGCAGGAGGTGGCTTTATCGATCAGTTTGGATATCCTTTTTGTCGAGGAAGAATTTTTAATAGTATCGAAAGAGATAAGGGACAGTACAATGATATAAAAAAAATATTTTGGGCAACTGGTGCCTGCCTAATTATAAAAAACAATGAATTCAAAAAATTAAATGGCTTTGATGAAAAATTTTTCGCACATCAAGAAGAAATTGATTTGTGTTGGAGAATTCAAAAGACAGGTGGAACGATAAAGTATATTGGAAATACAACTGTATTTCATGTTGGAGGGGCAACACTGTCTAATTTTGATCCAACCAAAACTTTTTACAATTTCAGGAATTCTCTTTTAATGCTTGTCAAAAACGTGAATAGCTCCAAGGTTTGGGTTATTTTATTCGTGAGACTTTTATTAGATGGTATTGCTGGATTATCTTTTTTAATTCAGGGAAAATGGAAACACACATTAGCAGTCCTAAAGGCGCATTTAAGCTTTTATTGTCTTCTTCCTAGTTATGTCAATAACCAATCTAAAAACAAAAAAAAAATTAGATACTACCTTATAAAATCAATTGTTTGGAATTATTTTATTAGAAAAAATCGTATTTTTAAAAAACTAAACTAATGGTTTTAGAAAAACATCAATACTTTTTTTTTCTATCCTACGTTTTAATATTTTTGAACAACATCTAAACCAATATACTTATGAAAAATTTTCTAATCCTAGCAGCATGTTCTGGATTCATTTTAACCTCATGTGTTACGAGTAAAAAATACGCTGAACTAGAAAGTAAGCAAAAAAACACTCAAGATCTTTTGAACACAGCAACTGTTAAATTGAACGATTGTTTATCCGAAAAATCTGGCTTATCTGCAGAAAACAGTACATTAAAAAATCAAGTTAGTTCCTTAAATGCTACAAACGGTGATTTAATTAAACAAATTGGTGACTTTACAGACCTTACGATTAAAGGTGCTGAGAATCTTGAAAAGTCATTAGAAAGCATGAAAGAGAAAGACGTGACTATAAATAAACTTAGAGACGCTATCACACGTCGTGACTCTGTAAATCTTGCACTCGTCCAAAGTTTAAAAGGTGTTCTAGGAGATTTAAACGATACAGATATTGAAATCAATGTAGAAAAAGGTGTTGTTTTCGTGAGTATCTCTGATAAATTACTATTTAAAAGTGGAAGTATAACAGTGTCCAGTCAAGCTAGAGAAGTTTTAGGTAAAATAGCTACGGTAGTAAATAACAAACCGGATTTCGAGTTTTTAGTTGAAGGTCATACCGATTCTAAATCTATAAGTACAGATTGTATAAAAGATAATTGGGATTTAAGTGTACTCAGAGCAACTACCGTTGTTAGAGTATTACAAGATGACTTTGGTGTTGCCCCGGAGAGAATGACTGCCGGAGGACGAAGCCAATACATTCCAAAAGCTTCAAATGAAACCGCAGAGAGTAGAGCAAAAAATAGAAGAACAAGAATTGTAGTACTTCCAAAACTTGATCAATTTTACACAATGATTGAAGAGGGTTTAAATGATCCTGCAATTAATTAGAAATTTAAAAAAGAGGCTGAATAAATTCAGCCTCTTTTTTATATATCTAACCCCCCTTTTCCTTGCCTAATTAACACCGGTTCATCGCCGCATAAATTAATCACTGTTGATGGAATATTATCACCATATCCACCATTAACAACTAAATCGACTCGATTATTCCATTTTTCATAGATCAGTTCAGGGTCTGTGGTATACTCAATTATTTCATCTTCATCGTAAATAGAGGTTGAAACTATTGGATTTCCAAGTTCTCTTACCAATGCTAACGTTATTTCATTTTTAGGGACTCTAATTCCAACCTCTTTTCTCTTTTTAAATGCCTTGGGAAGGTTATTGTTTCCTTGTAAAATAAACGTGTAAGGCCCCGGAAGAGATCGTTTTAAAATCTTAAAAGTTGGTGTGCTTATGTGATTTACGTAGTCGGTTATATGGCTAATACTATCACATACAAATGAAAAATTTGCTTTATCTAATTTTACTTCTTTTATTCTTGCGAGTTTCTCTAGGGCTTTGTTATTATAAATATCACAGCCTAAAGCATAAACCGTATCACTTGGATAAATAACAAGCCCACCTTTTTTGAGTACAGATACTACTTTTTTAATATCACTAGCATTAGGGTTTTCTTCATAAATTTTAATGATTTCTGCCATAATATTATTTTTTAATTAGAATATGATCCTTAAAATAGGCTATGTAAAATTATAAAACCAATGAATTATGATGCAATTACTTTTAATTTTGCGAATCGTAGTAATAGCTTTTTAAGTCCTCCGTTACTAAAGTTTATTTCAGCTTTTGTATCGGCACCTGTACCTTCTATTTTTTGAACACTACCCTTACCAAATCTTACATGTTCGACAATTGTTCCAATTGATATATTCAAATCTTTAGCATCAATATTTTTTTGTAATGAGCTAGTTGCTGGCTTTATCTTTCTTAGTTTACGTATGCTGTTTACACCAGTACTAACAGAGGGTTTACTTGATATCGGTTTTCGCAGTCTTAATTTACTTTTATCCACTTCGCCAAAAATATCAGCATCCAGTAGAGGCCTATACCTGTTTTCAGTGATTTTTGTTAAATATTCTAAAAAACTTTCATCAATTTCATCAATGAATCTACTCGGTTCAGCATCTATTAATTTTCCCCAACGATATCTTGATTGGGTATAGGTTAAGTAAGCTTGCTTTTCTGCTCTTGTGATTGCAACATAAAATAATCTTCGTTCCTCCTCTAGCTCACTCCTTGTGTTCATACTCATAGCGCTAGGAAATAAATCTTCTTCCATTCCTACTATAAAAACATATGGAAATTCTAATCCTTTTGCTAAATGAACGGTCATTAAAGCGACTTTATCTTCATCGCCAGTTTCTTTATCCAAATCTGTAGCCAATGCAACATCTTCTAAAAATTCAGCCAAAGAACCGGTTGTATCCGCTAATTCCTTTTGTTCTTCAACAAAATCTCGCATCCCATTTAGGAGTTCTTCAATATTTTCAATCCTTGCGATACCCTCAGGAGTTCCATCTTTTTTGAGCTCCGTGTACAATCCTGTTTTTTTAATTACATGCTCTGTAATTTGAAATACATCATAACCTTCATTCAAAATTTGAAAACTTTTGACCATAGTTACAAAATCTTGCAGTTTAGATTTAGTTCCTTTATTGATCTGAATTTCAACTTTATCCAAATTTTGCATGACTTCAAAAATCGATCTATTGTATTTATTTGCGACTACAATTAATCGTTCAATTGTAGTCTGACCAATACCTCTTGTTGGAAAATTGATAATTCTTTTTAAAGCCTCTTCATCTTTTGGATTGATAAGTAACCTTAAATAAGAAAGCACATCTTTAATTTCTTTTCTTTGATAAAAACTCAGGCCTCCATAAATTCGATAAGGAATATCTTTTTTTCTCAAAGCATCTTCAATAGCTCTTGATTGCGCATTGGTTCTGTACAACACGGCAAAACTTCGATTGACTAACTGATGATTCATTTTATGATCAAAAATAGTACTTGCTACAAACCTACCTTCGTCACCATCAGTCATACTCCTATTTACAAGTATTTTAGATCCTTCATCATTTGCAGTCCAAACAATTTTATCCAATCTTGTTTTATTTTTTTCTATGATACTGTTGGCCGCATTAACAATATTTTTAGTAGATCGATAGTTCTGTTCTAATCTAAAAACTTGAACATTATCGTAGTCGTTTTGAAAATTCAAAATATTATTAATGTTGGCACCTCGAAACGCATAAATACTTTGTGCATCATCTCCAACCACACAGATGTTTTGAAATCGATCACTCAGTGCTTTTATGATTAGATATTGGCTATGATTAGTATCTTGATACTCGTCTACTAGAATATACCTAAATCGATTTTGATATTTAGCTAGCACTTCTGGAAAACGAGTTAAAAGTTCGTTTGTTTTTAGTAATAAATCATCAAAATCCATCGCTCCAGCCTTAAAGCATTTATCGACATATGATTTGTAAATTTCACCCATTCTTGGAATTTTAGCCATTGCATCCGCTTCCATCAATTCGGGATTGTTAAAATAAGCCTTGACTGTAATTAAGCTATTTTTGTAGGAAGAAATTCTAGAGTACACTTGCTTGTATTTATAAATGTCTTTGTCAAGATGCAACTCTTTAATGACAGCTCTTATAACACTTTGTGAGTCTTGAGTATCATAAATAGTAAAATTAGAGGGGTATCCCAATCTGTCTGCCTCAAATCTTAATATTTTTGCGAACACACTATGAAAAGTACCCATCCATAAATTTTTCGCTTCACTTCCACCCACTATTCGTGCAATTCGAGATTTCATCTCTTTAGCTGCTTTATTGGTAAAAGTTAAAGCTAATATGTTGAAAGGATCGATACCTTTAGACATCAGGTAGGCAATTCTAAAGGTTAAAACTCTCGTTTTACCTGAACCTGCACCGGCAATGACTATCATTGCGCCTTCCTGTTGTAAAACAGGAGCTAATTGTGCCTCGTTTAATTGATTTAAATATTCTTGCAATTTGAAGTGTTATTTCAGGAAATAATAAGGGTGAAATTAAATAAAATATCAAAACTATTTTAATGGTTTTAGCACAATTTATAAACAGTTTTTAAAAAAAAATATCTAAAAGTGGAATCTTGAAAATTCAATCTCAATTTCTAGCTTTAGACTTTTTAACTATAAATTAAAATTTTTGATAATCAGAATCAATACTATTTTCTGAGTTAGTTTATATTATGTCATTGCAAAATAAAATTAAACACTGTAGATTTGTAGTGTAAAAATTATTTATGGAAGACATTACGCTAATTATTAATTACTTTGCTTATTTGTTACCTGCGATTGTGGTGGGCCTGATTGCATATTTATTTTTTAAAGGGCATACGGCTAATGAAGAAGGAAGAAGACGTTACCTAATTCAAAAAGAAGCACAAAAACAGGCATTGCCTCTTCGATTGCAAGCATTCGAACGCTTAACTTTATTTTTAGAGCGTATCGATCCTAATAAACTATTGCTAAGAGTAAAACCCTTTTCTGACGAATTAGAAAAATACGAGTCTTTATTGATTAAAAACATAGATAGTGAATACGAACATAATTTGTCACAACAAATATATGTAAGTGATGAATGTTGGAATGTTATATCTGCTGCAAAAAATGCCACTATTCAGATTCTGAGGCAATCGACAACTAACGAAAAAGTGACTAATTCAGATCAATTAAGGTCATTTTTACTAAATTATTTTATAGACGAAGTTACCCCCTCCCACAAGGCTTTACTTTATACAAAAAAGGAAGTAAGGGAATTATTTTAGTTTTCTTTTAAAATTTTATTTAAAAAAAATTGCGACTGACTATCCAAAGTGTCAGTTAATAAAATTAGTTGTTTTTTATAGATATTATTCTTCCACAATTCCATTAGTAATTTTCTAGAAAAATTTCTGAACCTCCAATAATGATGTTGACACGCGTCGATTAAATTATTTAACGTTCCAGAATCCCATAAACTTAAATACCCTAAATACTCAAATGCCTTCTCCCGGACTGTATACCCATAATTTGAAGACGAATACTTTTTTAATTCGTTGATATAGGCATCTTTTTTTTTTGGATTATAATCTTCCGTAATTAATGCCATAAACAACCAAAATTGCCGTATGTTTTTATCTCTGAAACCGATTACAGTGTCCATTTTATCGAGATATTTAGTTCGGTCTAAATAGAAATTTGCGCATAAATTTCCAAAAGCAATCTCTTGGGTTACATAGGACTTATCATCTAACAAACTTTCATAGTCTGTTTTTAATTCAGATGGTATTTTGGTCATAGATAAAGCTATGGCCTGTCTAATATTAATATCATTAGTATTGAACGCTTTTTTATAGATTGGTAGTGTTAACGAAATCGGTTCATTTTGAAGTTGAAATACAACCTCTTGGCCAAGAAAATAGTTTGAAGAATCCAAAATTTTATCAAAATCAAGAATTTTTGATGACATCGAGAGGGGCCTCAAGGATAAAACGTTGAAATAGTCTCGCATAAAGTTTGATTTCATTAGGGACTGATATACTTCCTCATATGGAAAGTTAGTTTGTTTGATCCAATCTCGATCAAAATCACTTAAGCTCTTTCCATAGACGAATTCAATTTCGTAAAGAAAATCTTTGATGCTGACGTTCTGAAATTGATTTTTAACTAAATAGTTTTGGACTCCTTCTTTAAATGCTTCATCTCCTACAATTTCTCTGAGGATGTGTAAAGCCAAAGCCCCTTTATCGTAAAATGTTATTGAACTTGCTTTAGGATCATTTAAAGCCTCCCCTTTTCCTTCTTCACTGAGGTACTTGAGTTGTTCCGAAGATTGATATAATTTCCAATAATAATAATCTTCACCAAAGATATCTTTTTCTGCTAATAAGGCGTAATAACTTGCAAAGCCCTCATGCAACCAATGGTCGGCGCCTGAATGTTCAGTAACTAAGTTGCCAAACCAATGATGAGCTAATTCGTGTGCATTAACATTTACATAATTTATATCGTTAAATCCAATCGAATCGACAATAAAAGTATCAGAAAAATAAGTGGCGGTAGTATTTTCCATTCCTGCATACATAAAATCGTGTAAAGGAACTTGTTTGTAATTTACCCAAGGATATTTAAAGTCAATTTCATTTTCTAAAAAATTAAAAATTCTCTCCGAAAACCGGTATGTGGGCTCAAAATAAATTGAATCATTTGTAGGGTAATACAATTCGATGATAGTCCCTGTAGCTGACTTCTTTATTTTTTTTGAAAAATCTCCAACCGCAAAAGCGACCAAATAACTTGAAATAGGACGAGTCATTTCATAATCCCATTCACAAAATTTTTCATTTTTAGTAATCGATTTTAATTCACCGTTAGCTACTACCGTTTTTTCTGATGGAATTATATAACAGATATTAAACTTAATTTTATCGTTCATATCATTAATACTTGGCAACCAGTTAGAAGTATCTTTGCCTTGACCTTGCGTCCATATTTGATCATTAAAAAAGTACAAGGCTTTTTTTGGAGTAGCTTCGTAATTAAGGGATATTTGGTAGGTTTTGTTTGCTTTAAAATTGGAAATTAACCATATTTTTTTATTTTTTGAAACCACCTTAATTTCAGGATTTAAATCGATAGAGTTCAATAAAAAAACATCAGGTGCATCCAAATAAATAGAATCGCATTTTTTTAAAATTTTAAAAATATAGGAAGCACTAGCCTTGACTTTTTTTTCCTTAAATACTGGTTTTATCCTTGCCTTAACATTTATGAAATCAACTTTTTCTGTTTGCTGGCTATAAGAAACATTAATACAACACAACAATATAAAAACCCTTCCAAAGACTGCTGATGGTAAAAATTCAATCCAAAAATTAATTTTCATAAAAAAAGGTTATTTCCGTTTTAAAAATAACCTTTTAATATAAATTCTAGTGACTTATTTATTCAATTATTATTTTTTTGGTTCCTGTTCCTTTTTTATTATCAATATTAATAAAATAAATACCTGAGGAAAGGTTGGACATATCAAATTTTGTATTGGATAATTCTGAACTAGAATTAAAATAATAAGATTTAATTAAACTTCCATCTATGGAATGTACAGTCACTCTTGTATTACCATCGAAACTATCAGTGAAAATATTAAAAAAACCATTTGACGGATTGGGATAAATTGAAACATTAAAAATTAATTCATTGTTTGAATTAACTCCTAAATAATTTCCATAAACGATGGGTTGAGAACTGTAGTTAATTATTTGGCCATCTACATAATAAACGGGGTTGTAACCATCATTGCAATCTGAGCACGTTACCCCCGATTCACAATCCGGATTGTTTGGATGACAATAATCTTGATAGGTAGGATGAAAACGATAGTCCAGATTAACAGATGATCCAATGTATGGTGTTAGATCGTAAATATTTGGTGGAGCAATAGCTCCTGGACACCAGCCTGCTCTGTTATACTGCCATGTTCCTTGTTGTCCAGTGCAATTGTCTGGATTAGGATTGCAGTCATTCCATAAGTGCTGAATAAACGTTTGTTCGCCATCTACATCAATAAAATGATATGCGTTAAAAAATTCTGCAGCATTTCCGCTATTGTTACTCCCCCAACCGTGACCAGTGTTTGATAACCTTAAAAATGACGCCTCTACTTCATCGATAAGACCAGCCTGGTAGGTTTCGACTGGTTGTAAATTCGCTGGATTTCCAAAACTATAACTACCATCCCAAGCTTCAGTTACAGAGCTATAAGGAAAATCAGGAGTCCCTTCTGTATAATCGATGTCTAAAGTTAATTGCCAGCCACCTGTTCCCCAGGTATCAATAAACACTCTAAATTCTACTTGTCCTTGCAATAAAGATGAATAATCGGTTACATCCAACTCGTGATCACAACCAACACCGTAGGGTGTTATATATCGAATTAACTGAACCCAATTACCGTCAGGAGCTTTTATATCAATATGTGCCCATCGGTCCCAATCATCGCAACCACCTCCAATATTTGGACATTCTACATCTAAAAAAGCATTTAAATTGTTATACGCACCAACAAATTGAGGCAGATTATAGGTTCCATAATACCAACGACTATTATCACCTCCAAATTCGATAACTACGTCCTCAAGTGTACCAACCGTTTGAGTTGTGTAAGAGTCCGTTACATCAATACTCCTTGAAATAACTGCCTCATTTCCATTGCTCGCAATCGCTTTGATGTCTATAGTATGATTTCCAAATGAATTGGGAGTCCACAAGTAGTAATAAAAACCATCTTGTTCCTCTGCAGTAAAGGTATCGTCTCCAATCTGTAAATCGACTTGTTGGATATTTATTAGGTCATCAGAAACTATTATAGAGGATTTTATATAAATGGGATAAGCCATCAAAGAAGGCATTTCCAATGGAAAATCATCTATAAATGTAGTTGTTACTTCCGGGTAATATAATGATAGATCAATAACTTCAAAGTTTATAGTGTTTTCTGATGGATAGTACTCATCATTTCCGGCCTGTAAAGCCCTAACCTCAACAATTCCTGGGTCTCCGGTTAAAGTAATTGTATTATCATTAATGGATGCAGGTCCCGAAACTATTTCAAAAGATAGCTCCAATCCATAATTTGAAGATGCAATAACTTCAAAAGGATCATCTTCAGTCCCCTTATCAAGTATCTCATCAAAAGTAATAAGTTGATTGTTTTGACCAGTAGGTGAACAAACTAAATCTTGATAAACTTCTAATTCTGCGATACCCATGTAATCGTCAGCATAGCCAGAAAGTCCTATAACTTTTATATATCTAGCCTCGATAGCATGAAAAGTAGATTGCTTAAGAGAGATATCATTTTCATCTGAGTAATTAAAAACTCCTCCTCCTTGAACTAACCAGTTAACACCATCACTGCTTAAAAATATCTCATGGGCTTTAACTTTTGCATTGGTGGGGTTTTGACGTGGTAAAATACCAATACCAGATACCGGATGCTCAGCTCCCAAATCAACTTGTATTTCGTGAGGATAAGGAACGCCACTACCTGTATGCCATATGGTAGTAGGATCTCCATCAATCGCAAATTCGCCTAGATAGTCAGCAGACCACTCACTATCAGTATATAGTATAGACCAAGAATCAGAATTTACTGGTGAAATATCGCATTGAGCCCAAAGCTGAATATTTGATAATAAAACAACCAAAAAGTAAATTTTTTTCATTAGATTATTTTTTTAAGATTTATAAAAAATTGTAGTTTGCAAAATACAATATAATAAAGATTAAATAAATTTATTCTTGTGAATTCAAATTTTTTTCAAACATCAATTGAATACCTCAAAGGCGTTGGACCCAGTAGAGCAAAATTGTTAAAGAAGGAATTAGGAATATTTACTTTTCAAGACTTGGCCAATCTTTTTCCGAATCGTTATTTAGATCGAACTCAATTCTACAAGATAAGTCAACTTGAAAAAAACAATGCAGAGGTGCAAATTATCGGCAAGTTAACACAAATTAAAACTGTTAGCCAAAAGAACAAAAAACGTTTGATAGCAAAGTTTGAGGATGATTCAGGAAGTATAGAACTAGTCTGGTTTAAAGGACATAAGTGGATAAAAGAAAATTTAAAGCTCAATAATTTATATGTAATATTTGGAAAAACCAATTGGTTTAACGGTCAGTTTTCAATGCCACATCCAGAAATGGAAACTTTAAAAACTTATGAAAAAAAATTACGCCCAGTAATGCAACCGGTATATCCATCGACCGAGTTATTATCCTCCAGAGGAATTTCTAATAGAGTAATGTTCGGTATCATGGAAAATTTATTTTTTGAATCTAAGGATTATATTTTTGAAACCTTGCCTAAAGATGTTTTAGAATCTTATCACTTATTATCAAAAAAAGAGGCTTTAATCAATATCCATTTTCCTCAAAATCAACATTTACTTACAAGAGCACAGTATCGATTAAAATTTGAAGAATTTTTTTACATACAAATACAATTAATTCGTAAAAATTTACTCCATAAAGCAAAGATCAAAGGGTATCCATTTTCTAAAATTGGAGATAATTTTAACTTATTTTATAAAGAATTTTTACCCTTCAAATTGACAGTTGCGCAAAAACGAGTTATCAAAGAAATTAGAAATGATTTAGGAAGTTTTGCACAAATGAATCGGTTGTTGCAAGGAGATGTAGGTTCAGGCAAAACTATTGTAGCCTTAATGTCAATATTGATAGCTATTGACAATGGTTTTCAAGCTTGTTTAATGGCGCCAACTGAAATTTTGTCAGTACAACACTATAATGGGTTAGTTAGTTTATGTAAAAAACTGAATATCAGTATTTTTATATTAACTGGTTCATCTAAAACTTCAGATAGAAAAATTATTCATAAAAAACTAGAAAATGGTAAAATTGATCTCTTAATTGGTACCCATGCATTGCTTGAAGATAAGGTTAAATTTAAAAATTTAGGGCTTGCAATTATCGACGAACAACATCGATTTGGAGTTGCTCAACGAAGTAAACTTTGGCGTAAAAATAACTTACCCCCTCATATTTTAGTTATGACTGCAACACCCATTCCAAGAACTCTTGCTATGAGTGTTTATGGCAACCTAGATATTTCAATAATTGATGAACTTCCTCCAGGACGAAAACAGATCAAAACCGTGCATCGATTTGACGCAAATAGACTACGAGTTTTTAAATTTATAAAGGATGAAATTTTTAAAGGAAGACAAGTTTATATTGTTTACCCTCTCATACAAGAGAGCGAAGCTCTAGATTACAAGGATCTTATGGATGGGTTTGAGAGTATTTCAAGAGAATTTAAAAAACCAACCTATCAAATTTCTATCGTTCATGGAAAAATGAAAGCAAAAGACAAAGAATTTGAGATGAATCGCTTTTTAAAAGGCGAAACCCAAATTATGATTGCGACTACTGTCATTGAAGTTGGCGTAAATGTTCCAAATGCAAGCGTAATGATAATTGAAAGCGCGGAACGTTTCGGCTTATCTCAACTACATCAATTAAGAGGTCGCGTTGGCAGAGGTGCAGACCAAAGTTATTGTGTATTAATGACTAGCCATAAATTATCTGAAAATGCTAAAACAAGAATTGAGACTATGGTAAAAACCAGTGATGGTTTTGAAATTGCGGAAGTAGATCTAAAATTAAGAGGCCCTGGAGACCTGATGGGTACCCAACAAAGCGGGATTTTAAATTTACGAATAGCAGATATTGTAAAAGATCATGAAATATTAAAGTTTGCGAGAAGCACTGCTAGCGAAATACTAAAAAAAGACCCTTCCCTTACACTACCTAAAAACAAACCAATTAAAATGACTTACATACAATTAAAAAAATATAAAAACATATGGAATTATATTTCATAAATAAATTGCTTCTTTTAAACTAAAAAAGGAACCCCTAAATTAAAAATTAAGTTACGTTACACTATGAAAATAATATTGATTGTAATCGGAATAATTGTTACCTCTTTTATCATTGTTCAATTGTTTGCTTTTAGCGGACGAAAAAATATTGAATCCTACCCATACCAGGTGAAAAAAAAATATAAAGATTTTGAAATTAGAAACTACGAGGCGAATTTATTTACATCGGTAAAACTTTCATCAAATAGCTATAAACGTTCTTCTAAAAAAGGTTTTTCGATTTTAGCAGGTTATATTTTTGGTGACAATGATAAAAATAAAAAAATAGCCATGACCTCCCCAGTAGCAATGACTATTGAGGACTCCGCTTCTACTACTATGATGTTTATGGTGCCTCGAAAATTTAATAAAAAAACACTTCCTAAACCGAATCAATCACAAATATATTTTGTCGAAGAACCTTCAAAAACTGTTGCAGCGATACAATTTTCAGGCTGGGCTAATGATGAAAAAATAGAACGGTATCAACGTCAGTTAAAACTAGCTTTAGATATGGAGAACATTTCTTATTCCAAAAAATTCTATTTTTTTGGATACAACCCCCCCTATGAAGTTTTTAATCGTAAAAATGAAGTCATAGTCGAATTAAACTGAAAATTTTTTATATTTAAATATGTCCATAAAAACATGTGAAGTAGTATATTTGACCTCTGTAATTTAATACAAGCATGAAAATTTCATACAACTGGCTCAAACAATTTATAAATATAGATTGGGATGCTGAAAAAACGGGTGATTTATTAACAGATCTAGGATTAGAAATTGAAGGAATCGAAGATTTTGAATCTGTAAAAGGAGGACTTAAGGGAGTGGTCGTAGGCCATGTTATAGAATGCGAACAACATCCAAATGCCGATCGTTTAAAGGTTACAAAAGTAGATATTGGAAATCTCGGTATCGTCCAAATAGTATGTGGAGCGCCGAATATAGCAATTGATCAAAAAGTTCCCGTAGCCACTATAGGTACTACACTTTATGATGAAGACGGAAACCCTTGGAAAATTAAAAAAGGTAAAATACGCGGTGAAGAAAGTCAAGGAATGATTTGTGCTGAAGATGAATTGGGGCTTGGAAAAAGTCATGATGGAATTATGGTTTTGAATAGTGATATTATTCCAGGAACTTTATGCTCCAGTATCTTTAATATCGAAAATGATCAAGTCTTTGAAATTGGTTTAACTCCAAATAGAGCTGATGCCATGAGTCACTGGGGAGTAGCAAGAGACTTGAAAGCAGGTTTACTGAGAAATGAAGTTAAACTAGAGCTTATTACTCCTTCAAATAGTAGTTTTAGCGTAGAAAATAGAACTCACAAAATAGATGTTAAAGTAAAGGATAACAATTTAGCGCCTAGATATTGCGGTGTGACCATAAGTGGAATTAAAGTGTCTGAATCACCACAATGGATACAAAATAGATTAAAAGCTATTGGTTTGACCCCCATAAATAATATAGTTGATATTACAAATTATGTTTTACATGAACTAGGTCAACCTTTACACGCTTTTGACAGTAGTATAATTTCAGGCGATAGTATTGTTGTTAAAACGGTAAAAAAAGGAACCAAATTCACTACTCTAGACGGTATTGAAAGAGAGCTTCACGAAGACGATTTAATGATTTGTGATAAAGACAAACCAATGTGTATTGCAGGAGTTTTTGGTGGCATCGATAGTGGTGTATCCGAGACTACTGAGAGTATCTTTTTAGAAAGCGCCTATTTCGACCCTGTGAGCATTCGTAAGACCGCTAAACGCCACGGATTAAACACAGATGCATCCTTTCGTTTTGAAAGGGGTATCGATCCAAACATTACTGAATATGCTTTAATGAGGGCTTCTTTATTAATAACTGAAATTGCAGGAGGTGAAATTACAAGCGATGTCGTTGATATTTATCCAAAAAAAATTGCCGATCATCAAGTAATATTAAACTTTAAAACCACCACTAACCTTATTGGAGAGGAAATCCCTAGAGAAATAATCAAGGAAATTTTAACATCTTTAGAAATTAAAATAAATAATGTTACCGAGGCTGGAATTGGAATGACCATACCTGCCTACAGAAATGACGTAACTCGTGAAGCAGATGTGATTGAAGAAATATTGAGAGTTTATGGTTACAACAATATACAATTTACTGAAAAATTAAAAGCTTCTGTTTCATCCAATCAAATTGTAGAAGACTATCAAATTCAAAATAAAACTGGAAATCAGTTAACAGCCCTAGGATTTCATGAAATGATGGGAAATTCACTTACCACCCCAAAAAACATTGAATTATCCAGTAACTTAAGTGCAACTCATAATATAGAAATGCTTAACCCATTGAGTAACGATTTGTCTGTTATGCGACAGTCAATGTTATTTAATGCTCTAGAAGCTTTAAAATATAACATCAATAGAAAAAATACTAATGTGAAGTTATTTGAGTTCGGGAAAACCTATCATAATTTTAAAGAAGGTCGCCAAGAGCCAAAACACCTATCAGTTATTGTTTCTGGATTAAAAAATTATGAAAACTGGACGCATAATCCTGAAGCAAGTAATTTCTTTTACTTTAAAGGCATTATCAATGCACTTTTAGAGCGTCTAGGTATTACTAATCTTGAAGAAACAGAAACTAAAGACCCTGTTTTTTCAGAGGGGTTAGCCTACCAAATTGGCACTAAATTGATTGTTGATTTTGGTATTTTAGCGAAAAATATTACCTCCAGTTTTGATTTAGAATCTGAAGTGTTTTATGCAGATTTTAAATGGGATATGGTTCTCGAACTAATAGTTACCGAAAACTTTAAGTTAAAAGCTATCCCAAAGTTTCCAAAAGTAAAAAGAGACCTTGCGCTATTGATTGATAAGAACGTTACATTTAGCTCTATCAAAGAATCTGCTGTAAAATCAGAAAGAAATTTACTTAAAAACATAAATTTGTTTGATGTTTATACGGGCAGTAAATTACCGAAAGATAAAAAATCCTATGCTATCAGTTTTACTTTACAGGACGAAAAAAAGACACTAACTGATAAACAAATCGACAAGATCATGAAAAAAATTCAACAGAATTTTGAAAATGATTTTGGAGCTATCTTACGCTAGATAGCGTTAAATTTAAAAAAACCAAGCGTTTAAATTCTTTTTGCGATTCTATCTTTTGCAAGTTGCAATATAATATGAAATTGATCTTCTCTATTGGTTTCTGAGTTATCCACTTCTATAGCGTCATTTGCCTTTAAAAGTGGTGAATCAACCCTAGTCGTATCCATTAAATCTCTCTTTTGAACATTTTTAAAAATTTCGTCATAACTCACCTTCTGCCCTTTTTCTATTAATTCGTTGTATCTACGTAATGTTCTAACATGAGTATTTGCTGTCATAAATATTTTTAATTCTGCATCAGGAAAAACAACAGTGCCAATATCTCTACCGTCCATCACAATCCCTTTTTTTATTCCCATTTGATGTTGAATAGAAACCAGTTTTTTTCTTACTTCGGAAACTGTTGCTATTGGGCTTACAAAATCAGAAACGTACATTGTCCTGATTTCTTTCTCTACATTTTTACCATTTAAATATATATTCGCATGGTCCATTGTATTTTCCTTTTTAAATTCTATTTTGATGGCCGGTAGAGAGCTTAGTAGTAAATCTTTGTCGAAATGGTCTTTGGAGAGAAAATTATTTTGCAAGGCAAATAATGCGACGGCTCTGTACATAGCTCCAGAATCAACATAAATATAATTCAAATAATTTGCTAATTGTCTTGCAACCGTACTTTTTCCTGTGGAGGAATACCCGTCTATTGCTATTATTATTTTTTCCAATTTATTCTATTAAGGGTTTTAAGTTAGTCAATTAAAAATAAAGCTAAATATTATTGCAGATTTAACATAAGGCCAAAATAACTTGAAGCCGCAGCCGAACTATACTTTGCATAGGAGTAACTCAATCTTAACTTATTGAACTTAATCGAAAATCCAGCGCTTAATCCTGCAAAAGCTCTTTTTTCTATAATTTTTAACTCCTCACCTCTTCTAAAATTATAGCCCAATCGCAAATTAAATCCTTTATCTGGAAATAACTCAACACCTATAATAGTATGTCTAAAAATATTATCTATAAAATTTATTTTTTCAGTAGTTACATTTCCCTCCAAATCGGTTTCATTTCTATTTGGATTTGCAAAAGCGATATTCCAAACCTGCATATTCTCAAAAGTAAGATGCCACCGGATTGGAACATTCGCTAAAGTTTGAGATATTCCCAATATAACCTCCAATGGTATCGGTTCATTCAATGTATCATAGGGTTTAATTTGGGTTCCTATGTTCCTAACTACTCCAGATATGTTTAAATCCCAATCCTTATAAACATAGATAACACCGATGTCTAAGGCTATACCAAAAGAAGAGTATTGTTCTAAAGTTGAAGAAATAAATTTCAAATTTGCACCAATATAAAAATCAGTAAAAGCAATATTTCTTGCGTGACCAACAGACAAGGCTATATCAGATCCAGAAAAACTATTGGTCTCATTTCCTTGTTCATCATAACCATTAAAGTTTCCGTAATTCACATAAGAAACACCGGTATGTAATACTTGTGTTCTTCTATCCCATAAATAAGCATATGCTGCAGAACCATAATTAACATCTCCTATATAGTTTACATAATTAACAGACAAATGATTGTCCATGGAGGGGTTAATTGTTGCTGGATTTACCAAGGCCTGCGTTGGGTCGTAGTCGTAATTAGTAATGTTTTTACCCCCCAATGCTGCCATTCGAGGAGATGTAGTAAGGTTTAAAAATTGATAAGCATACTTACCACCTACTTGAGCGTTTGTCAAATATGATGAAAACATAATAAAAAATAAAATAATATTTTTACTCATGTAAGCGTAATTGCTTTGTCTGAAGATTTAACGGATTCTAGTTTATTTTATTTCAAATGAATTAATAAATGACATAAATTTTAAAAAATTAATCTAATTACAAAAACCCTTTCCAGAGAGCAATTAAAGGTGTTTTATAATTTTTTAGTATACACTTAGGAAATTGATTTGGCATTTTTTACTTTTTGTTTCGTTAGCGCAATATCTATTACCTGACTCATATCTTTTACATAATGAAATTTTAAGCCTTTAATATATTGAGGCTTTATCTCTTCAATGTCTTTCCTGTTTTCTTCACACAGTAAAATTTCTTTTATGTGAGCTCGTTTAGCTGCTAATATTTTTTCTTTTATTCCCCCTACAGGAAGAACCTTTCCTCTTAAGGTTATTTCTCCAGTCATTGCAATGCTACGCTTGACTTTTCTTTGAGTATATAAAGAAACTAATGAGGTTAACATTGTTACACCAGCACTTGGACCATCTTTTGGCGTTGCTCCTTCAGGAACGTGTATATGAACATTGTATTTTTTAAAAACATCCGCTGAAAGCCCCAACAAATCAGCATTTGCTTTAATATATTCCATCGCAATTGTGGCTGATTCTTTCATTACTTTTCCTAAATTTCCAGTTAATGTAAGTAAACCTTTACCTTTTGAAATAATTGATTCGATAAATAGAATATCACCTCCCACTCGTGTCCAAGCTAAACCTGTAACTACTCCCGCCACGTCGTTGTTTTCATATTTATCTCTTTCTAGTTTTGGAGCACCAAGTATCTCAATGATTAGTTCATTTGATATTTTTATGGAGTACTCTTCTTCCATTGCAATTTTCATCGCAGCAAATCGAACCATTTTGGCAATCTGTTTTTCCAGTCCTCTAACACCACTTTCTCTGGTATATCCCTCTATTATTTTTTCTAATTGTGGTTTTGCTATTTTTAAATCATTGTTTGTTAAACCATGATCTAATAACTGTTTTGGCAATAAATGTCTTTTTGCAATTTCTACTTTTTCTTCAATTGTATAGCCTGAAACATTTATAATCTCCATACGATCACGAAGCGCTGGCTGAATAGTTCCTAAGCTATTTGAAGTAGCTACAAACATCACTTTAGACAAGTCATAACCAACCTCTAAAAAATTATCATAAAAAGAATTATTTTGCTCAGGGTCCAACACCTCAAGCATGGCAGAGGAGGGATCACCTTGACTTCCTGCCGATAATTTATCTATTTCATCTAGAACAAAAACGGGATTTCCAGTTGCGGCTTTTTTTACGTTTTTTAGAATCCTACCTGGCATAGCTCCAATATAGGTTTTTCGATGCCCTCTTATCTCAGACTCATCTCTTAACCCGCCTAAAGACATTCTTACATATTTTCTTCCGAGCGCCTCAGCAATCGATTTTCCAAGAGAGGTTTTACCTACTCCCGGAGGGCCATACAAACAAAGTATTGGAGATTTCATATCGTTTCGAAGTTTTAAAACTGCTAAATACTCTATGATACGTTTTTTAACATCTTCTAAACCAAAATGATCTCTGTCAAGAATTTTACGAGCTCTTTTTAAATCAAATTTATCTTTACTATACTCCTCCCAAGGAAGATCCAAATATAATTCCAAGTAGTTACGCTGGATTCCATATTCAGCCACTTGGGGATTCATTCGTTGCAATTTAGCTAGCTCTTTTTCAAAATGTTTGGCCACTTCCTGGCTCCAAATTTTATTTTTGGAACGTAACCGCATTTCTTCTATCTCTTCTTCTGAAGTATTGCCACCCAATTCTTCTTGAATTGTTTTCATCTGTTGATGAAGGAAATATTCTCGCTGTTGTTGGCTGATATCGCTTTCTACTTTAGACTGAATATCAATTCGAAGTGATAACTTTGTTAATTCAATTTCCATGAAGCGTAACGTTTCCATTGCTCGCTCTTTAAGATCACTAATTTCAAGTAGTTTTTGTTTATCCTCAACAGTAACATTGAGATTGGACGAAACAAAGTTGATTAGGAAAGAAGAACTCTCAATGTTTTTTATCGCAAAAGCGGCTTCTGAGGGAATATTAGGACTACTTTTTATAATTTGTAAAGATTTTTCTTTAATAGAATCTATTATTACTTTAAATTCTTCATTTTCAAAAGCTGGTTTTGCTTCTGGAACCTCTTTTATAGTTGCCGTCATATAAGGGATTGAGGTGATTATTTCATTCACTTCAAATCTTTTTTGACCTTGGAGAATAATCGTGGTATTACCATCTGGCATTTTTAATACTCTCAAAATTTTAGCTACAGTTCCAACTTTATGGATGTCTTTTAATTCAGGATCCTCAATATTTTCATCCATTTGAGAAACTACCCCAATAATTTTATTTCCTTTATTAGTTTCATTAATCAATTTTATCGATTTGTCTCTTCCGGCAGTAATAGGAATGACAACTCCAGGAAATAAAACGGTATTTCTCAAAGGTAAAATTGGTAAAATTTCAGGTAATTCTTCTTTATTCATTGCTTCTTCATCTTCAGGAGTCATTAAGGGTATTAATTCTGCATCTTCATTAATGTCTTGAAATGACAAACTGTCGAGGGATGTTACTTTTGATCTAGCCATATAGTTATTTGAGACATAATGTCACAAGCATTACCATTGAGTAATAAGTGATATTATACTTTATTATTATTAATAATCAATCAGGTATCTTAAACTAAGCATTCTAGCTTATTTTAAGTTTTAAATTTATACTAATGTTTCAATTCTTATGCCATTTTATTTATTGCACATGATAACCTTTTTATCTGAGTGCTCGAAAGCATAAAATTTTTAATTATTTTTTTAAAAATTATTAAAAATTTTTAGGATTTGTTTAGACATAAAAAAACCTCCTAAAAATTAAGAGGTTGTTTTATTAACAAGAGCTAAGTACTTCTTTTAAAATTCAAGGGTAAACTCCCCTTCTGTAATTTCATATACTTGATCCGGATTTGTTAAATCAATTGCGGAATAAGTAAAAGTTCCTTCGATAAAACCTGCATCTTGGTTATAATCTAAAATAGTTAAAGTACCAGGACTAGAAATATAGGTAGTTGTAACACCGATTTCTGGTGTGTATTGACAAAACTTTTCAGAACCATTAATCAAATTACTCGTCATTTCATAAGTACCGATTTCAATATCAGTCGGAAAAAACAAGCCCATCTTTTGTCCTGTATCGGATATAATGGCCGTTATGTTAAAACGTGTTACCCCGTTAAAAACTGACTCTCCTACAAAAATAGAATCAGGTCCAAAGAATTGACCGTCAATAAATGCAGTAAAGCTTGTAACTGTATCACCAGGCGATGATATGTAATCCACTTCAAAAGATCCTTCTGTTATTTCTGCTACCGTAGGATCTAGTTCTAATGGATCGGTTGCTGTAAACTCAAATGTTGCCTCTATAATACCAGTAAAGGTATTAAACTTTGTAATATTGATGGTCCCCGGATTCGATGTTAGATTTTCTCCTACGGTTGCTGGATTAAATAAGCTTATTAATTTAGTTCCATCTGAAAGTGACTCCATAGCATAGGTTCCTACTCCAGTATCTTCTGGTATATCTATCCTTATAATCTCTCCTAGCTCGTTAACAGCTACTATTTTTACTACCGATACGCCCGCTATTGTGTTTAGGGATGTGGTTATTGATTCAGCATCAAAATTAACGCCATCGACTTTAGCAAAAAATTCATCAGTAATGGGGGTATCTCCACCTCCTTGTTCTTCGGAGGTATAAGGTATTTTGTTAAAAATACCATTCGTTATTTCCTCAGTCTCCAAAGTAGGCTGACCATTACTGTCCAAAACAGGATTGCCATCCAAATCAAGGACAACTCGTACTCCTGTAAAACTGAATGTTCCTGAAACTGTAGCGTTTTGAGTATCGAAATCTGTAATATTCAGTTGTCCAAAAACTCCAAAAGTTCCATCTGAAACAAAAGGATTTTCTGGGTTTGTTTGTATGTACACTCCGCTATTCTGAGTTCCTAAGCCAGCTGTGATATTAAAAGTTCCTACACCGGGGTTTTCGAGTGTTAAAATGATACTTTCACCTGTTTCGAGAACAGTTCCAGTAATCGTAAGTAAATTAGTATCGCTAAGAACACCTAAAGCTAAATCAGTAGAAAAATTTCCAATACCTATATTTGCTCTAAATTCACCTTCATTAATAGTAACTGAACCATCATCCTGGGGAAAATCACCTTCTAAAGGTTCATTTACACAAGAGGTTTGTAATAGAACAATGGAAAGCATAAAAATCCATTGGGCATATTTTAAAATTTTCATAAAAAGCAATTTTATTATGTAATAACAACAAACTTAAATAAAAATTGTGAAGATTGTACTATT